>JBGMQW010000073.1:0-14214 GCA_048060815.1 Thiohalomonadales bacterium
GATTAAATATCTTGCACCAATTAGTGCTGCTGTTTAGACTGCGTCCTAAGTAATTTAATTGGGTTAATAACTTCGTAACATGTCAGATAACATGCCAACAAATTCCGTGGGGATTGTCTCATCACAAGTTATCAAGATTAATGACTCAATTGATTTACAATGTGGTATTTCGTTACCGAATTATGAGTTAATCGTTGAGACTTATGGTGAACTTAACAAAAATAAAGACAATGCTATTTTAATTTGCCATGCGCTGAGTAGTGATCACCATGCGGCAGGAAAATATAACAAAGATGATAAAAAACCAGGATGGTGGGATGCGTATATCGGTCCGGGAAAACCAATCGATACCTCTAGATTTTTCGTTATTTGTTTAAATAATATTGGTGGTTGTAAGGGTTCAACCGGACCAATGTTTGTCAATCCTGAAACCAACAAGCCATATGGCCCTGACTTTCCTGTCGTCACCGTTGTGGATTGGGTACTCAGCCAAAAACAACTAATGGACAAATTCGAAATTACACAATGGGCAGCGGTCGTCGGTGGTAGCCTCGGTGGTATGCAAGCACTACAATGGGCAATTAGTTTTCCAGATGCTACTCGTCATTGTGCCGTTATTGCTGCAGCGCCAAAATTATCAGCTCAAAATATTGCATTCAATGAAGTTGCTCGACAATCGATTATGTCTGATCCAAATTACCATAATGGTCATTATTACGAATATAATACTATTCCACGCAATGGTATCATGCTCGCACGCATGTTAGGCCATATTACCTATTTATCGGATACTGCGATGGGCACAAAGTTTGGTCGTGAACTACGCGAAAGTTCATTGACCTATGGTTATGACGCGGATTTTCAAGTTGAAAGTTATTTACGTTACCAGGGAAAATCTTTTGCCGAACGATTTGATGCCAATAGTTACTTATTAATGACCAAAGCCCTGGATTACTTTGATCCGGCTGGTGAGTTTGACAATAATTTATCTAAAGCTTTGTCCAATACCAAAGCAAAATTTTTTATAGCCGCCTTCACCAGCGATTGGCGCTTTTCACCGGAGCGCTCAAGAGAGATTGTAAAAGCATTACTCGATACCAACATTGATGTCAGTTATACCGAAATAGAAGCCCATCAAGGACATGATGCTTTCTTAATGCCAATACCGCATTACTATAATGTTTTTATGGCTTATATGGATAATGTCGCTAACGAGTGTAGCGCATGAATAAAAACACGATACTCAGACCTGAGATCAATGCCATCATTAAATGGATTAAACCAAACTCGCGTGTACTTGATTTGGGTTGTGGCGATGGCACACTATTAAAATATTTACAAGATAATCTAAACGTAACCGGTTACGGCCTCGAAATAAATAATGAGAATATCGTACAATGCATTAAAAATGGCGTTAATGTAATTCAAACAAATCTGGATGCTGGCTTATCAGATTTTGACAATAATTCCTTTGATTATGTCATCATGACCCAAACTTTACAGGCGATACAACACCCGGATAAATTGCTGGATGAAATGCTGCGCATTGGTAGAGAAGGAATTATTACTTTTCCAAACTTTGGTTTCTGGACTTGTCGCATGCAATTAATGCTTGGGCGAATGCCGGTTACAAAAAGTCTGGCACACCAATGGTATGACACGCCAAATATCCATTTGTGTACCTTAAACAATTTTGAAGATCTATGTCAGCAGAAATCCATTAAAATATTACAACGCATGGTAGGTGATAACCAACATTTGAATAATTTTTTGATAAATCTGTTTCCTAACTTAATGGGGCAAATTGCATTGTATCGAATTCAAAAACAATGATAAAACAAGGTCAAAATATTTTTTTAATATACCTACAGATAACCACTTCCCCTCTAACTATTTGAATTTTAATAACATTTTGAAACATCACTAATTCAGTGTTAATTAACATTTTGGTCTATAGTTTAAATGAATGTTAGGGGATTCTGGAGGAGCAAATTATGGTATTACAAAAGAAATATGTGTTTACATTGATAGGCGCGTTATTTATTGCAATGATTAATAACGTATATGCAGAGAAATCAAAAGATTATGGCGATTATATTGTTCATTACAATGCATTCACCACCGATGTTCTACAAGCTGAAATCGCAAAACAATATCAAATTAAGCGTAGTAAAAATCGCGCCATGATAAATATTTCTATTCTGAAAAAAAATGACAACAATTCCGCAGTTACTGCCAAAGTATCTGGTACCGCAAGTAACTTAACAGGTCAACTTAAAAACCTGAACATAAAAGAGATCAAAGAAGGAAAAGCCATTTATTATATTAGTGACTTTTCTGTTGCCAATAGAGAAACATTGGATTTTTCAGTTGATATAAAAGTTGATGGTAAAGATAAACCTCTCAAAGTAACTTTTCGTCAGCAGTTTTTTACTCGTTAATATTTAACATCCTGCATCTCTCTCCCCAGAGGGTGCAGGAATTAACTAACTGTAATTTAATTAAAGTTTTTTATAACTCGGTAGATCATTAATAATGCAAAACTAATAATGACTAAACCCGCAAGTGATCTCACCCACACTAATTGAAACCATTTTGTTATGTGTTGCGCAAAAACACCAAATAATAATAAGTTGGGTAAGGTGCCAATTCCGAAAAATAGCATTAGTAAACCACCTTGAGTTGCGCTACCGGCACTCATCGACCAAATTAACATACTGTAAACCAGTCCGCACGGTAACCAACCCCAAATGATTCCTAGTAGTAATGCATCTTGTAATCGTGTTACCGGAATAAACCGACGACCATATGGTTCGATTCGCTGCCAAATAACATTTCCCGGTTTTTCTAATATATTGAGTAGTCGAGACCAGTTTGCGAGATATAAACCGAGTAGTAACATGAATAAAGCAGCAATAATTTGTAAAATCATTTGTGCTTTATTAATAAATAACCAGTTAGTGAGCCACCATCCTACACCACCGACTAATAATCCAGCCAGGCTATAAGAAGTTATACGTCCTATATTATATAAAAGCAGGATTAAGAATTTATTTTTTAAGGGGGTAGCATTAAAGGGCTCTGCCCCCTTAAAAACATTTACATTCATACTTAATGCACTCACAATGCCGCCACACATACCAGCGCAATGCACACCACCTAGTAATCCTGCTATTAGAGCGCTGAGTAATGTAAATTCATCTGCCATTACGGTGATCGTTCTTTTATGATGAGATAAAAGATTAACAAAATAACGGGAATTCCAATTAATGTTGTTCCAACAAAAAACCATGAATACCCCACCAAATCCACCACAGTACCAGAGTAGGCGCTTAATGTTTTTGGTAGTAATGTCATTAAAGAACTTAAAATAGCATATTGCATTGCAGTAAATGACAGATTGGTTAAACTGGATAGATACGCCACAAAAGCAGCCATTGCGAGTCCTGCACTTATATTGTCCGCGGCAATAACGATACTTAGTGTCAAAATATCGTGCCCCACTGAAGCGAGATAAATAAATAACAGATTTGTGGCCGCGGATAATATAGATCCAAGTAATAAAATACGCAGTACTCCAAATCTAACACTGAGAATTCCACCGGCCAAGCCGCCAACAATGGTCATAACCAGTCCAAAAGTTTTCGACGTATAACCAATTTCCTCTTTGGTAAATCCTAAATCGGTATAAAAAATATTTGCGACCGTTCCGAGGATAATATCAGATACCCGATATAAACCAACCAGTAGCAAAATAAATACAAATACATTTTTATAGCGTACGAAAAAATCATAAAAAGGTTCAATATACGTTGAATATACCATTTGTCGATTTATTATTTTCATTAACACCAGACTATATGCAATCATTACTGCAAAAAATAATGAAACCAAAAGACGAAGTGCTTCAAGTAAAAAATCTGTGCTTATCAAACTCGAATTTAAACCAATCTCTTTGATGTAAAGATAACTAACAACAAATGCTGTTGTAAATATTACAAATAGAAATATAAATCGAACATAATCAATTAAACTAAAACAATATTTATTTTCACTTTGAGGATTTTGAGGCTCTTTAATAATCAGAGTTGTTAGAATACCGACCAGGGTGAATCCCGCCATTATAAAATAAGTCTGTTGCCATGCGGCATATTGATATTCACCTTCAACACCCAGCTTAGCAGCGATAATCAAGGATCCAGCACCTGAAACCACCATACCAATACGATAACCTGCAATATACATTGCCGACATTGCCGCTTGAGTATCGACATCAGCAGCTTCGATACGATAAGCATCAATAACTATGTCTTGTGTTGCGGCTGAAAATCCCAGGGCTACTACTGCAATCGCCATTCCTTGCAGCCCAAAAACGGGATCAACCATCGCCATAGATATTATCGAGATTGCTATTGATACCTGCGCCACTAACAACCAACTACGTCGTCTTCCCAGAATTGAAAAAAGTAGTGGTATTGGTAATTTATCAACCAATGGTGCCCAAATAAATTTAAAGGAAAAAGCCAGGGCCGCTAAACTAAAATAAGTAACCTCCGATCGTGCAACTCCAGCTTCTCTCAACCAAATAGAAAGTGATGAAAATATCAGAAGCAAAGGTAAACCTGCAGAAAAACCCAGAAACAGCATAACCAAAACTTTTGGCTTAAAATAAGTCAATAAGGCTTCGTGCCAGCCAGATTTTGTTATTGGTAATTGTTTACTCATACGTAATTTAAGCGTTAAACAAAATCAAATAGTGTAGTCATAATCAATTAATAATGGCGCATGATCAGAAAACCATTTATTTTTATAGGTCGAAGTGTTTTTCGCAGTCGCACCAACAACAGGTGTTGCAACATGGTAATCAATACGCCAACCCACATTATTTGCTCGTGCCTGCCCCCGATTTGACCACCAGGTATATTCATCAGGCTTTTGATTAATTTCACGAAAGGCATCAATATATCCACGGGTAGTAAACACTTCGTCCAACCATTCGCGTTCTTCCTGCGTCACACCGGAGTTTTTAAGATTCGGCTTAAAGTTTTTAATATCAATTTCTTTATGAATAATATTCCAGTCACCACAAATAATATATTCGCGTTTTTTACGACGAAAACCTTTTAACACGTCCATAAGCCTATCCATAAAATCCAGCTTATTAGCGTGGCGTTCTACACTTGAGGAACCAGATGGTAAATACAATGATGCAATACTCAGTTTACCAAAATCAGCCTGAATGTATCGTCCTTCGCTATCACAATGATCCCAGCCTAATCCTCTGGTCACTTTATCGGGCTTCTTTTTACAATAAAGAGCAACTCCGCTATATCCTTTTTTGACCGCATCAAAATAATAGCAGTGATATCCTTTTGGATGAAATGCCGGATCGTCAAGCTGTTCTTCCTGCGCCTTGGTTTCCTGGATACAAACAACATCTGCTTTTTGTTTAGCTAACCAGTCAAAAAAACCTTTTTTATTTGCAGCACGAATACCATTGACATTTACTGTTATAATCCGCATTGATAAACCCTTAGTTTTCTAAATAAGGTGTATCATACAGCAATTACTCTTCACTTCGTAACAGGGTTTAAATTTATGCAATCTTACAAAAAAGAATTTATCGAATTTGCTCTTTCTTATAATGTATTACGATTTGGAGAGTTCACACTGAAATCAGGTCGTATCAGTCCCTATTTTTTTAACACGGGTTTATTTAACTCCGGTGAAGCTTTGCATAAATTAGGTATTTATTATGCTCAAGCCATTGTTGAATCAGGTATAAAATTTGATGTTATATTTGGTCCTGCTTATAAGGGCATTCCTTTAGCGTGTAATTGTGCAGCTGCATTACATGATAAACACAATATAAATGTTTTTTACAGTTTCAATCGTAAAGAAGCCAAAGAACACGGTGAAGGCGGCTCAATTGTTGGCGCTGCATTAAAAGGTAATGTGTTAATAATTGATGATGTTATTTCTGCCGGGACAGCAGTACGTGAGTCAATATCCATCATCAAAAAAGAACAGGCCAGTGTTGCCGGTGTAGCCATTTCCATGGATCGACAAGAACGAGGCCAGGGCAAACTATCGGCAATTCAGGAAGTCGAGCAAAGCTATAATATCCCGGTTATTAACATTATTAACTTAACTGATTTAATTGAGTATCTCGACTTACACGGTGAAAACAAGCAGCAATTACAAGCAATCGAAGCTTATCGTAAAAAGTACGGGGTGACTTAAAACCTTGTTTTAGCCGCAAAGGCGCAAAGGACGCTAAGAAAGTCAAAATCTTTAATTATTTTATTAAATAGCTTTAAGGTTTTCCTTTGCGTCTTTGCGGCTAAAAAAAATTACCCAATAATTAATTTAATCCCAATCACAATACTAAGTACTTCAAACACGATTTTAATCCACTTATTGCCCTGTCTGATACTCAGATGAGCGCCAACATAACCCCCTAGAAACGAACCCAGTAATAATGCGGGTATCCAGTCCCAAATTATGGGTGTTTGTAAACCTAAGGTTAGTGCACCAAAACCATTCCAGAATAAACCAACCAATACCAGGGTATATGCCACTGCATGTTTGTAATCAAAACCAAACCAACGTACCAGCCAAATTGTGACAAATAAACCCGTTCCGGAGGTGAGAGAGCCATTTAAAATCCCAATCAGCATTAACACAAACATACCGATAATTAAATGGTATTTGTCTAGTGACCGTAATTGCTGTAATTGCCCTAAATTAGCCTGGAATCGAGAATATATCCCTAAAAATAATGTAAGAATACCAAGACAAACTTCTGCAAGACGATCCGGTATTGCTAATACAATATTAGCGCCGATAAATACGCCGGGTAAGCCGCTTATCAGGATAATGGCAATATATTCTCGATTCAGGCGTGAATCCTGATAATGACGAATAGTCGCCCCTACTCCCAGTGCTACGCTTGCGAGCTTATGTGTTGCAAGCGCCATACTAAATGTTGATCCTAAAAATAGTAGTGCCGGCAATTGAAATAAGCCCGCACCACCACCGGCAAATGCTGAAAAGGCGTTAGCTAGCAACGAAATGATAAATAATATGAAATAATCCAATAAAATTCACTCTTTAAAACTAAACTAGATACTATCTGTACCGATATAATTTATACTTAAACATACAGTTTAAAATAGATTTTTTACATATGATTCTACTTTCCCAATTCACAAAATTATTTTTAGCAGTAATAGCAATTAGTATAGCCAGCCCTGCTTTAGCTGGTATTAAATGCTGGAAAACAACTAAAGGTATTCGTGAATGTGGTTACCAGGTTCCAAATGAATACAGTAATACTCGAATCGAAATTATAAATAAAAATGGTGTGGTAGTTCGAATAATAGCAGCACCTAAAAATAAAGAACAATTAGCTGAGGAAGCCCTTCATAAGAAAGAATTAGCAAAAATTGCCGATCGCAAACGTAAAGATCGCATTTTACTGCGAACCTTTACCACTGAACGTGATTTGATCATTGCTCGAGATAATCGGGTAACTGCGGTACAGAGCTTAATTGAAATAACCAAAAGCAATAATAATAATATTCAAGTTAACTTACAAGATTTACGCGAACGCGCTGGTAACTATGAACGAAGCGGTAAAGAACTACCAAAGGAACTTCTTCAACAAATTAAAAAAGGTGACGTGCAAATTCAGAATAATAATTCTTATGTTAAAAAGAAATTATTAGAAATTGCACAAATTAAAAAAGATTATAAATTTAATTTAGAACGATTTCGATATTTAAAAGCGCAGCAAAAAAAAGAATAATTTCATCAAAAATTTAAAATTTCATGTAATAATTTCCATTGATCTTCCCACATTGCTAATGGCTTTCGGTTAAATGTACTTCGTACAAATTGATTTAGTCGTCCTTCGACAATCGCTAACAACATATTAGCAACTGAAGAAATCGGTACCTTTGGTGAAACTTGTTGTTTCATTTCACCTTCGCGTAAGATCTGACGCAATTGAGTTTCAATACGATCATAAAATTGGCTTAATCGTCCTCGTAAGCGTTCATTTTCACCAATTAAAGCATCACCCACTAATATACGAGTAATACCCGGGTTTCGCTCGGCAAAACCTAAAATTAAAATTAATATTTTTTCACACCGCTGAATTGAATTATCTTCTTCTTGCATTATTCGATTAATTAATCCAAAAATCGATTCCTCAATAAACTCGATTAAACCTTCAAACATTTTTGCTTTACTTGGAAAATGCCGGTACAAGGCCGCTTCAGAGACACCAACTGATTTTGCTAATGCAGCAGTTGTTATTCTTTCTCCAGGATGAAGTTCTAATTCTCTAGCAAGAGCCTGGAGTATTTGATCGCGTCTACTAATTTTTTTGTTCATATTTATCAAACTTTATTGTTATAAATTTTATTTTTGTAATTTTATAGTTCTATTTATATCGGAATATTAATTATGTATGAGAGTACCCACACCCTCATCGGTAAAGATTTCTAATAATACAGCATGATCGACCCGCCCATCAATAATATGTGCGGTATTAACATCTGATTGAACAGCATCCAATGCGCATTTAACTTTTGGCAACATTCCGCCATAAATAATTTTATTATCAATTAAACTCGTTATTTCTTTTGCCGTTAAGCCGGTTAATAATTTTTTATTTTTATCCAAAATTCCTGGTGTATTGGTTAATAATATTAATTTTTCAGCTTTTAGTGTTGATGCTACTTTACCTGCAACAAGATCCGCATTGATATTATAAGATTGTCCATTTGTTCCAACACCAATTGGAGCAATAACGGGTATAAAGTCACCTTGAGTTAACATATTAACAACACTCGCATCAATACTGGTAACCTCACCTACGTGACCAATATCAATAATTTCAGTCGATTTAAATTCCGGTGCATCCAAAAACGAATTTTGTGATATTTCCAGTTTTCGTGCTTGAATAAAATTACCATCTTTACCTGTTAAACCTACAGCTCGACCACCTTGTTGGTTAATAAGATTAACGATATCTTTATTCACCAGGCCACCAAGCACCATTTCAACCACATCCATGGTTTCGCTATCGGTAACTCGCATGCCATTTACAAATTTACTTTCTTTACCAATTTTAGTTAAAACACTCGAAATTTGAGGTCCACCACCATGAATAACAACTGGATTCATACCAACTAACTTCATCAACACTATGTCACGGGCAAAACCTATTTTAAGATTCTCATCTACCATGGCATTACCGCCATATTTCACTACAATCGTTTTATTTTTAAAACGTTGTATATAAGGTAATGCCTCGGTTAGTACATGGGCGATGTTCATTGCTGATTTAGTGTTTAAACTCATATGCGAACTATATAGTTAATCCTTATCCCAATGCAATTAATCAGTACAATAAAGTAAGGAAATAAACCAAATAGAATTTAATCAGATATAACTTGTAACAGGTAATATATATGATCAAATGTGCTAAATTGATGAATTTAACACATTTGATTTATGTTTCGAATAATTAAAATGGCATTTTAAGATTTGGATTTATCGCTAATACTTGTTTTTTAAATTGCTCCTGGATGCGTGTTAAAGCAGCCTGGTCTTTGCCTTCAAACCGGAAAACTAATGTTGGTGTTGTATTTGAAGCCCGAACTAAACCCCACCCATCTTCATAATCAGCCCGAATGCCATCAATCATTAGTATATTGGCACTTCCAAATTCGGCATTATCATAAAGCTTTTCCATAATTTCATGATGTTCACCTTCAACCATTTTTAAATGTAGCTCAGGAGTGTTAATCATATCGGGTAAAGTGGCCAATATAACTTTCGGTTTGCGCGTATCTTTTGATAATATCTCAAGTAAGCGTGCACCTGAATATAATGCATCATCAAAACCATACCAACGTTCTTTAAAGAAAATATGACCGCTCATTTCACCTGCGAGTAATGCCCCACTCTCTTTTAATTTAGCTTTTATAAACGAATGCCCGGTTTTCCACATTAATGGTTCACCACCTTTTTCCCAAATAAATTTGGTCAAATTACTGGTACACTTCACATCAAAAATAATTTTAGCTCCTGGTTTACGTGATAAGACATCGGCTGCAAACAACATCATCAACCTATCCGGCCAGATAACATTACCATCGCCACTAATCACTCCTAGACGATCACCATCACCATCAAATGCAAATCCAATATCTGCTTTTTGTGTTTTAACCGCTTCAATAAGATGCGTTAAGTTTTTAGGTTGACTTGGATCCGGATGATGATTTGGGAATTTCCCATCGACATCACAAAATAATTCGATAACGTCACAGCCCATCTTGCGGTACAAATCGGGGGCGATAACACCAGCCACGCCATTTCCGCAATCAATAACCACTCTAAGTTTTCTCGGCATTTTCACATCGTCAGTAACGCGTTTAAGATATGTTTCATTAACCGAAGCTGTTTCATAACTGCCTTCACCACTGACAAAATCTTTGTCGATTATACGTTTATATAAATCTTGAATAGCATCACCGGATAATGTATCTCCAGCAATCATCATTTTTATACCATTATAATTTGGTGGATTATGACTGCCAGTCAGCATCACACCAGTACCATCTGTTGCTGTTGATGCAACAAAATAAAGCAATGGTGTTGGAACCATGCCAATATCAATGACATTCATACCTGTAGAGCGTAAACCTTTAACTAATGCTGATCCCAGCTCCGGCCCTGATAAACGGCCATCACGAGCAAATGCAATTTTCTTTTTCCCTACCGATAAAGCCTGAGTTCCAATTGCACGACCAATTAATTCTATAATTTCAGTCGTTAATGTTGTGCCAACTACTCCACGAATATCATAAGCTTTAAATATTTCTTTAGGCAATGTAGTTGTCGCATCATCAGGCATTGGAACAGAAAAATCAGCTGGTGCCTTATTAATCCCGGAAGCCTTTACTATATCTGAATCAGAATCCAGCTCTTCTACTGATATAGAATCTTCATTAATAAAAAGTGGATCTGTAGTAAGATCATCCACACTCAGCATCGAATTAGTATCAATATTTTCAGAATTACCATCTCGTTCACGCACCATTGATGAATCACTTGCGAGATTATTTACATTTAGCGCCGCTTCTTTAAATTCTTTCAAATGCAATTTATAATCATGGTTCTTATTTCCTTTTGCAACAGCCGCAACAAGTTGCATAAAAGTATCTAAATCAATTTTTATGGTACGGCTTAAACTTTGAGTAATCAGGAAAATCGTTATACCAGCAATAAAAATACTGAAGACAATAACAATAAACGTAAACATATTTAAAATTGATGGTGTTTTTTCATTTGCCAACCAAACATGTAAATACCAGCGAGTGCCCTCAATTTTAACCTCAGATGTTGGCACTCCTATTCGTAAAGATTCATTTTTAGTTTCTGCAATTTTTATTAATTCATTACTACCAGCATCTTGAACAAGCTCAATATACGAATTATCTGTAATTTCATTTAACCAACGTTGTAATAACTCTGTTTTCAAGGTTATACGAATAGTGCCTATAACTTTTTTTGATAGACTATCAATAACTGGGTAAACGAAACCAATATGAGCTTGTACTGATTTTGTTCCATGCAGCTCAAATAAAGAGTAAGCTTGTTTCTTTTCTGCTTTATGCACCAGGTCAAGACAAGCATAAGTGATATTAGGTTCTACTTTATCATTTAAAGTGTCATAACCGCTCGGAAGAAAACTGATACTCGACGCATCAGGAAATTTAGTTATTAATTTTTTTTCTAATAAATGAACCTTATCCCACTTTCGGTTAAGTAATAACTTTTGAATTGATTCATCTTCCGCTAACGATTTAAGTGTATAAACATATTCAACTGTTTTAGTCTGAAATAATGTGGACATTACTTTAGTTTGAGATGCTAAATAATTTTTCTGGTAGTCCCTGGCTTCATAAAGTAAACCATACTGACTGAGATAGGTGCTAAAAATTAAAGTAACCACAAAGCATAAAAAAGCATACACACTAATGCTTTTTACACTTTGACCTTTTACTCGGCTATTACGCCGTCTACTTTTACGTTTTCGTGCCAATTTAATAACCCTGATTCGTATTTATTAATTTCATAATTATTTTGTTCCTGTGTGACCAAAACCACCATGAGCCCGATCGCTAACATCAAATTCTTCAACAAGCTCAAGTTCTACCTGTTCTATCGGCACAAACACTAATTGTGCAATTCTAGCTCCCAATTCAATTGTAAAAGGGTTTTTACTACGATTCCAACATGATACAAAAAGTTGACCTTGATAATCTGAATCAATCAAACCAACTAGATTTCCTAATACAATACCATTTTTATGCCCTAAACCAGAGCGCGGTAATATCACAGCAGCAAGACCGGGATCGGCAATGTGAATTGCAACACCAGTGGGAATCAGGATTGTTTCACCCGGGTTGATTAGTGTTACTTTATCAAGACAGGCACGTAGGTCCATTCCTGCAGATCCACTTGTTGCATGTTCCGGTAGTGGAATTTCATTTCCAATGCGTTTATCAAGTATCTTAAGTTCAATTTTTCTCATTTTAATTATTTGTCCCCAATTCTGCGTAGCATGAGGATTCTATAAGTAATCGGCACAAAATGCAGATAGATTTAGTGATTTTTTGAACTTTTTCTTCGTAAGCCATAGAAAAGTGGATATTAATTAGAGGATGAGTAACTAGCACAAATAGATTATCTACACAGTAAGGACACTTAATTTACTTAGGTACTCACTCTAAAGTCAGAAACCTATTTTAATACTAATAAGATTGATAGAGAGTCAATCGCTAGGTGGTGGTTGACCAATATATGGGTTATTAATCCTGATTAAACTTTAGGATATTACTGTCTGAAATAACAAGCTGAGTTGAGTAAATATTGTACTGCTCGGCAACTATCAATATCAACTGACGGGCAAGTTTGCCTTTATTTGTTAGTGTTAATTCCACATCACCATCTTGCCAGTAAAGGTGTAAGGCATTCATATCACTATTAAAGCCACTTTTAGCAGCATCTGCAATTGCTCCAACCCAATTAGCCGCAATCATATTGACACCTTTATTAAATAATTTTGATTTAGCATTTTCTTCTAATTGCTGTGTTTCTGCAGCAAAACCAACACAATACAAATTAGGAAATTGTTGCTTAATCGTGGCGAGAATATCCTGGGTTCGTTCTAATTCGATGGTGATATTTTTTGATTGTTTTTTAATCTTGTTTTTACTTTGCTCTACCGGTCGATAATCAGACACAGCAGCCGTACTAATAAAAATATCACTACCATGAATTTCTTGCTGTACCATGCTCAGCATTTCATTAGCAGAGCTAACATCAAAGCGTTCAATCTTCTCAGGTGTTGCTAGTGCTACGGGACCACTGATTAATTTAACCCGCGCTCCTGCTTCCATAGCAGCTTGTGCAATTGCATAACCCATTTTTCCAGAACTATGATTGCTCAAAAAACGTACTGGATCGATAGCTTCTCGGGTAGGACCTGCGGTAATTAAAACCGTTTTACCAGCCAAACTACCCGTTTCGAATAATTCTGATAATAAACTAACAATAGTATTTGGTGCCAATAATCGACCTACACCAAATTCGCCACAAGCTTGTTCACCATCATCCGGTCCAAAACACAAAATCCCGCGCTGTAATAACAGTTTGATGTTGTCTTGTGTTGCTGAAGCCAACCACATCTTACTGTTCATTGCTGGTGCAACAATTAATGGCGCTTCAGTAGCAAGGCAGACAGCACATAACAAATTATCTGCACGACCTTGTGCAAGCTGGGACAAAAAATTAGCACTCGCCGGTGCAACAAGCATAATATCAGCCCACCGGGCCAATTCAATATGTCCCATCGTTGCTTCAGCATTTGTATCAAGAAAATCAATTGATACCGGATAACCAGACAAGGTTTGCAGCGTTAACTCGGTAATAAACTCCTTGGCACCCGTGCTCATAACAACCCGGATATTAGCCCCTTGCTTTCGAAGTTCACGAATAACCTCAGCTGCTTTATAGGCTGCAATACTACCCGTAACACCCAGCACAACATTTTTGTTTGTTAACGAATTTATCATAATATATTTAGTGTACCCAATTTTTAGGTAAATTTCCGTGATTTAATACATATTCCTG
>JBGMQW010000073.1:14314-15570 GCA_048060815.1 Thiohalomonadales bacterium
ACAAGGAGGTTATTAATGACAATCAAAGATTGGCCTGTGGCAGAACGACCACGAGAAAAACTTTTACAACAAGGTTGTTTAGCACTATCTGATGCTGAACTATTAGCCATTTTCTTAAGAACAGGGAGTAAGGGTAAAACTGCAGTTGATCTCGCCAGAGATTTATTACATTCCTTTGGCAGTTTACGTGCTTTGTTAACCTGTGATCTTGATGAATTCACCCAACACAAAGGACTTGGAACGGCAAAATATGCTCAACTGCAAGCTGTTCTTGAAATGTCCCGACGACATTTAAGTGAATCAATGATTAAAAGTGATATTCTGACCGATCCAGCGGCAACCAAACAATTCTTACATGCTAAATTACGTGATTATGATCACGAAGTATTTGCAGCACTGTATCTCGATAGCCAACATCAGGTTATTCATTTTGAAGAGTTGTTTCAGGGATCAATTGCCAGTGCAACGGTATATCCCCGTGAAGTGGTTAAAAATGCCTTAAAGCATAATGCCGCAACCGTCATCTTTGCTCATAATCATCCCTCAGGTATTGCCGAGCCGAGCCAGGCTGATCAGCAAATCACTCAAAAACTCAAATCAGCACTTGCTCTGATCGATATACAAGTCCTGGATCATATTATTATCGGTGATAGCGACTGCACATCTTTTGCTGAACGCGGTTTGCTATAGATTTGGCAATTCGCCCTAATTCAGATACTTAGAGCTGAGTTCGATAAATATTACTCGCAATTGACCCGATTATAGGACTAAAACCTTGAACTTAACCACCCAATTAGCGTAAAATGCGCGGTCTTGTCACTAGGTGCTTACAGGTAAATTGTAAACCAGTATTGGCGAACAGATTAATTTGGAGAGAAATACCATGTCTAAAGTATGTCAGGTTACCGGAAAACGCCCGGTTGCTGGAAATAATGTATCCCACGCTAAAAACCATACACGTCGTCGGTTTTTGCCTAATCTGCAAACTCATAAATTTTGGGTAGCATCTGAAAATCGTTGGATACGCTTAAAATTGACAGCTAAAGGTATGCGTATTATTGATAAAAAAGGTATCGATACAGTACTGGTTGATATGCGTAAACGTGGCATCAAGGTTTAAAGGACAGAATTATGCGTGAAAAAATTAAATTGGTTTCTTCTGCTGGTACCGGGCATTTTTATACCACAACAAAAAACAAAAAAACCATGCCGGATAAAATGGAAATTAAAAAATACGATCCTAAAGTTCGTAAACA
>JBGMQW010000074.1:0-15566 GCA_048060815.1 Thiohalomonadales bacterium
AATCGAATAAGATTATTAAGGTGTCTAATCTTACTTTATAAGATTAGTCTGCGGTAAAAAAGGTTTTAAAAGTAAATTTTAATTAATAAATATGTGTTCACTAGCAATAATTTGCAACAGAGTGACATTTAACTGAGTTTAGGCCAGTAGCTCAATTGGCAGAGCGACGGTCTCCAAAACCGTAGGTTGGGGGTTCGATTCCCTCCTGGCCTGCCACTAGCTAGATCAGTTTTATACGACGCTTTGATAGTAAACATAATTACTGTTTATACAGATTGAATTTGGGGTTTTTAGCGAACATGCTGGACAAGATAAAGTTAATAATTGCAACAGGCCTGGTTGCTGGTGGTATTTTCGGGTTTTATTATTATGAAACTGAAACTGCATTTTTATATCGTTTATTAGGAATGTTAACGGCATTTATTGTGTCGTTGGTTATAGCTAAACAAACTGTAGTTGGTACAACAAGTTGGGATTTTGGGCGTAGTGCTTATGTTGAAATTCGGAAAGTGGTCTGGCCTACGCGTCAGGAAACATTTCAAACAACGCTTATAGTGATTATTATGGTAACAATTATTGGTATAATGCTATGGTTATTTGACCGTATTTTACTTATTGGTGTTCAAGCACTAACTGGTCAGGGAGGCTAGTAAAATGGCATTTCGTTGGTATGTTGTTTCTGCGTATTCCGGCTTTGAGCAACACGTAAAGCGTTCACTAATGGAACGAATAAAGTTAAACGAAATGGAAAGTTCGTTTGGTGAGATTATGGTTCCCACCGAAGAAGTTGTTGAGATGCGAGCCGGTGCTAAACACAAAAGCGAACGGAAGTTTTTTCCGGGGTATGTTTTAGTGCAAATGGATATGAATGAAGAAACCTGGCACTTGGTGAAAGATGTGCCTAAAGTTATGGGCTTCATTGGTGGTACATCAGATAAACCTGCTCCAATTAGTGACAAGGAAGCAAATAACATTCTTGATCGAGTGCAAGAAGGTGTTGAAAAACCACGGCCAAAAGTATTGTTTGAGCCGGGTGAAGTGGTTCGTATTATTGATGGCCCATTTAACGATTTTAACGGTGTTGTTGAAGACGTTGATTACGATAAAAGCCGTATCAAGGTTGAAGTATCCATTTTTGGACGCTCAACCCCGGTTGATCTGGAATTTGGTCAAGTAGAAAAAGGCTGATTTTAGGTAGTTTAGTCTATTCAGGTTTAAAGATTTTTAGTATTTAAACGGGGAGCTCGAAGCCAGAGCGTTTGTACCCACATCAGGAGTGTATCATGGCAAAGAAAGTTGAAGCTTATATTAAGCTGCAAGTACCAGCCGGTCAGGCTAATCCAAGTCCACCAGTAGGGCCTGCATTAGGTCAGCATGGTGTAAATATCATGGAATTTTGTAAAGCATTTAACGCTAAAACACAGGGTGTCGAACAAGGGTTACCAATCCCGGTTGTGATCTCTGTTTTTAGTGATCGAAGCTTTACGTTTATTACTAAAACACCGCCAGCTTCAATATTATTGAAAAAAGCAGCTAAGATTAAAAGTGGTTCAAGCGTACCTAACCGCGATAAAGTCGGTAAAGTTTCTCGTGCACAATTAGAAGAAATTGCAACAGTTAAAGATCCTGATCTAACCGCAGCGGATATGGATGCGGCAGTACGGACCCTTGCTGGTACAGCAAGAAGCATGGGTATTGAAACAGAGGGAGTGAATTAATCATGGCTAAACTCTCAAAACGAATGAAAGCGATTAATGAAATGCTTGAGTTCGGAAAAGTATATGCGCCTGAAGATGCTTTTAAATTACTAAATGATATGCCTAAGGTAAAATTTACCGAGTCAATCGATGTTTCGGTGATGTTAGGTGTAGATCCGCGTAAATCGGATCAAAATGTCCGTGGCGCTACCGTATTACCAAATGGTACCGGTAAAGATGTGCGTGTTGCTGTATTCACTCAAGGCCCGAATGCCGATGCCGCAAAAGAAGCAGGCGCTGACATTGTTGGTATGGATGAATTAGCTGAAGACATAAAAAAAGGCAAGATGGATTTTGATGTTGTTATTGCCTCACCGGATGCAATGCGCGTTGTTGGTACTCTGGGTCAAATTTTGGGGCCTCGCGGATTAATGCCGAATCCTAAAGTAGGCACAGTAACACCAAACGTTGCCGCTGCAGTTAAAAATGCAAAGTCCGGTCAGGTTCGTTATCGAACTGACAAGAATGGTATTATTCATTGTTCCATCGGTAAAATAGGATTTGATGTAGAATCTTTAATTGGTAATTTATCAGCGTTATTATCAGATTTAAATAAAGCCAAACCGTCAACGGCTAAAGGTGTGTATTTGAAAAAGGTTTCTATTTCAGCAACGATGGGACCGGGTATTATATTAGATCATTCTTCACTATAGTTATTTAACTAATAGTTAATAGAACGATTAGGTAATTTTTATAGAAATTACCATACAAACTTTGGGTCGCTGTTTTTAATCGGGTATTGTTTACCCTGTTAAATCCAGTGTCCGTCAAAGACCGTAGGTGCAGTGTTAAACAGGTTTACTTAAGGTAGACTTTAATAATCCTGCTTAATAGGGGAAGAATATAATCCTCTGGCCAACGTAGATGGTGTCGCTTGCCCCGCAAGATCACCGAATGAGCGATATGTTTATTTTTTGTTGTAAAAACAATAAGCAAGCAGATCGTATTTTAAAAGCAGTTGTGATTAGGAATAATCATATACTAAATAGATGTAAGTAATATTACATCATCTTGTAATCAGGAGATAAATACTCATGGCATTAAGTCGAGAGGAAAAACAAGTTATTGTAACTGAAGTCTCCGAAGTTGCTGCAAGCGCGGTTTCTGCTGTTACGGCAGAATACTCTGGTATTAGCGCAACAGAAATGACAGATTTACACGCAAAGTCGCGTGATAATGGCGTCTATCTTCGTGTTGTTAAAAATACTTTAGCTAAACGCGCTGTGTTAGGTACTGATTTCGAATGTATGGTCGAATCATTTTCAGGGCCGCTGGTAATGGCATTTTCGCAAGAAGATCCCGGTGCAGCTGCTCGTGTAATTAAGGACTTTGCAAAAGAAAATAGTAAATTGGTAGTTAAAGCAGTTTCAGTTGGAGGTCAGTTACTAGGACCACAAGACCTGGAACGTTTAGCAAGCTTACCGACAAAAGATCAAGCTATAGCGATGTTGATGTCAGTAATGCAAGCACCGATTTCAAAATTTGTACGTACACTCGCCGAACCACATACTAAATTGGTTCGTACTATAGCAGCAGTGGGTGACCAGAAACAAACAACTGCATAATTAAACTATAAAGATTGGCATCATTATTATTTAAATAAGATGTTCCAAAAATAATGTTTCAGGAGATAAGAAATGGCTGTATCAAAAGATGATATTTTAGAAAGCATTAGCAACATGACAGTAATGGAAGTTGTTGACCTGGTTGAAGCGATGGAAGAAAAATTCAATGTAACAGCTGCTGTTGCAGTTGCTGCTGCTCCAGCTGCTGGTGGTGATGCCGGCGGTGCTGCTGCTGAAGAGAAAGATGAATTTGACGTAGTAATGACCAGTTTCGGCGGCAATAAAATTTCGGTAATTAAAGCAATTCGTGCAATTACCAGCTTAGGCTTAAAAGAAGCAAAAGAAATGGTTGAAGGTGTTCCTGCAACTGTTAAAGAAGCTGCTCCTAAAGCTGAAGCAGAAGATGTCAAGAAACAACTGGAAGAAGCTGGTGCTGAAGTTGAACTTAAATAAGTTCGCATTAAACGTTAGTTAAGTACGGAATTGCATTTTTCCTGCAACAAAAGATCAAACCCTGAATTCTTCGTTGAGTGACAGGTGATCTGGTGTTGCAGGATTTTCGCGTATTCAAAGATAAATGCATGGCATTAAAGTTTAGAATTATATTAATGAAATGTGTTTTTGTTTTTCAAAATTGATCAATTATAGGGCATATAATGGGCTACTCATTCACTGAAAAAAAACGTATCCGAAAAAACTTTAGTCGTTTACCAAGTGTTATAGATGTACCAAATCTACTTGCCATTCAAACGAACTCTTATAAGGCATTTCTGCAAGAGGATGTTGCTCCTGCGGATCGTCCACGAAAAGGTTTGCAAGCGGCATTTCATTCCATATTTCCAATTAAAAGTTATTCTGGAAATGCAGCACTTGAATTTGTCAGTTATAAATTAGGTACCCCCGGATTTGATGTTAAAGAATGTCAAATGCGTGGTGTAACGTATTCAGCACCATTACGCATGAAAGTGCGTTTGGTTATTTATGACAAAGATGCAAAAACACCGGTTGTAAAAGATATTCGTGAGCAAGAAGTTTATATGGGTGAGTTACCCCTAATGACCAATAACGGTACTTTTGTAATTAATGGTACTGAACGGGTTATTGTATCGCAGTTACACCGTTCTCCAGGTGTGTTCTTTGATCATGACAAAGGCAAAACACATTCGTCAGGTAAATTATTACATAACGCGCGTGTTATTCCTTACCGTGGTTCCTGGTTGGATTTTGAATTTGATCCAAAAGACTCTGTTTTTACCCGTATTGATCGCCGTCGTAAAATACCAGTAACGGTTTTATTACGAGCGCTTGGTTATGATACCGAAGAAATATTGTCTATGTATTTCGAAAATATTGATTTTGAATTTAACAAAAGTGGCTTGTTAATGAAGTTAGTGCCTGAACGTCTGCGTGGTGAAATGGCAACTTTTGACATTAAAGCGAAAAGCAAAATTATTGCCGAAGAAGGTCGACGTATTACGGTTCGACATATTCGTGAAATGGAAAAAGCGGGTCTTAAACAACTTGAAATTCCGGATGAGTATTTATTAGGTAAATCATTAACAACTGAACTTATTAACACCGAAACAGGTGAAGTGATTGCGAATGCTAATGATGAGATTACTGAAGAAGTCATCGAATTAATGAAAGAAGCAAAAATCAAAAAATTCCAAACAATATATACCAATGATATTGATCATGGTGCTTTTATCTCAAATACTTTACGAATTGATTCAACTTCAACACAGTTAGAAGCGCAAGTAGAAATTTATCGTATGATGCGCCCCGGTGAGCCACCAACCAAAGATGCTGCTGAAGGCTTGTTTAAAAACCTGTTTTTTAGTCCGGATCGTTATGATTTATCAGCAGTAGGACGAATGAAATTCAACCGGCGTGTTGGTCGTAAGGAAACAGAAGGCGAAGGTGTATTATCTAAAGAAGATATTGTAGAAGTACTTAATGTATTAATTGATATTCGAAATGGTAATGGCATGGTAGATGATATTGATCATCTCGGTAACCGACGTATTCGATCTGTTGGTGAAATGACAGAAAACCAATTCCGGGTTGGTTTGGTGCGTGTTGAACGTGCAGTAAAAGAACGGTTAACTTTAGCAGAAGCTGATAATTTAATGCCACAGGAAATGATCAACGCGAAACCTGTTGCTGCTGCAATTAAAGAATTTTTTGGCTCCAGTCAGTTATCGCAATTTATGGATCAAAATAATCCATTATCCGAAGTTACTCATAAACGTCGCGTGTCGGCATTAGGCCCCGGTGGTTTAACCCGTGAACGTGCAGGTTTTGAAGTTCGCGATGTGCATCCAACACATTATGGCCGGGTTTGTCCTATTGAAACACCTGAAGGGCCAAACATTGGTTTGATTAACTCTTTGGCAGTCTATGGACGAACGAATCATTACGGTTTTCTCGAAACACCGTACCGAAAAGTAAAAAATGGTAAAGTAACCGATGAAATTGAATATTTATCTGCTATTGATGAAAGCGAGTGTGTTATTGCACAAGCCAACGCGAGCATGGATAACAAAAAACGTTTAACAGATGACCTGGTACCTTGTCGTCATTTAAACGAATTTACTATCGCTGCACCGGGAGACATTACCTTTATGGATGTGTCTCCGAAACAAATTGTATCGGTTGCAGCAAGTTTAATTCCATTTCTGGAGCACGATGATGCTAATAGAGCCTTAATGGGATCCAATATGCAACGTCAAGCCGTGCCAACATTACGCGCACAGGCACCCTTAGTTGGTACCGGCATTGAAGCAACTGTTGCTATCGATTCCGGCGTAACCGTTATTGCCGAACGTGGTGGTGTAGTTGATGCAGTTGATGCAGCGCGTATCGTGGTGCGGGTAAATGATGATGAAACAATCCCGGGTGAACCTGGAGTTGATATTTATAATTTAACAAAATACACACGTTCAAATCAAAATACCTGTATTAATCAGCGTCCATTAGTTAAACCCGGTGACACCCTTGTTAAGGGTGACGTGATGGCCGATGGTCCAAGTACCGATATGGGTGAATTAGCACTGGGTCAAAACATGCGTATCGCATTTATGCCCTGGAATGGTTACAACTTTGAAGATTCGATTCTTATTTCTGAAAATGTTGTAAAAGAAGATCGTTACACAACCATTCACATTGTCGAATTAACCTGTGTTGCGCGTGATACCAAATTGGGCTCAGAAGAAATTTCGGGCGATATTCCAAATGTTGGTGAATCAGCGTTATCGAAACTGGATGAAGCCGGAATTGTGTATGTCGGTGCTGAAGTTAAGGCAGGTGATATTTTAGTTGGTAAAGTAACCCCTAAAGGTGAAACCCAGTTAACACCGGAAGAAAAATTGCTAAGAGCCATATTTGGTGAAAAAGCTTCTGATGTTAAAGATACTTCATTACGTGTTTCATCTGGTGCAAGTGGTACCGTGATCGATGTTCAAGTCTTTACCCGCGATGGTCTGGAAAAAGATTCCCGAGCCAAAGCAATTGAAGATTCTGAACTTGCACGCATCAAGAAAGACTTTAATGATCAATTACGCATTATGCAGGGCGATGCTTATCAACGTGTTGAGCAAATGTTATTAGGTAAAGTGGCTGTTGGTGGACCAAATAATTTGTCTTCCGGCTCTAAAATCACTCAAGAGTATCTTGACGAGTTGGAAAAAAGTAACTGGTTTGAAATTAGATTAAAAAATGATGATGCCAATAGTCAGTTAGAAACTATTGCGGATCAGTTACAACAACTTGATAAAGAATTTGAAGCCAAGTTTGAAGAAAAACGTGACAAGCTGACCGGTGGTGATGATCTTGCTCCTGGCGTTTTAAAAATGGTTAAAGTCCATTTAGCAGTGAAACGTCGAATTCAGCCTGGTGACAAGATGGCGGGTCGTCACGGCAACAAAGGTGTTATCTCAATGATAGTACCGGTAGAAGATATGCCGTATGACGAGCATGGCGTACCGGTTGATATTGTATTAAATCCATTGGGTGTGCCATCACGGATGAACATTGGTCAGGTACTCGAAACACATCTGGGCTGGGCTGCCAAAGGTATGGGCGAACGCATTGGTGAAATGCTTAAATCGCAAAATGCGGTAGCAGATTTACGTGACTATCTGGATAAAGTCTACAATCAAAGTGGTGGTCAACTCGAAGATCTTAAATCATTTAACGATGCTGAAATTATTGAGCTTGCAGGAAATTTAAAAACCGGTGTACCAATTGCGACTCCGGTATTTGATGGCGTACAAGAGTCGGAAATTAAAGGATTGCTTGAATTAGCCGGATTACCAACATCGGGTCAAACTACTTTATATGATGGTCGAACCGGTGATCAATTTGAACGACAAGTTACTGTTGGTTACATGTATGTGCTGAAATTAAACCATCTGGTAGACGATAAAATGCATGCCCGATCAACCGGACCATATAGTTTAGTAACGCAACAACCGCTTGGTGGTAAAGCACAATTTGGTGGTCAACGCTTCGGAGAAATGGAAGTGTGGGCACTTGAATCTTATGGTGCGTCATATACTTTACAGGAAATGTTGACGGTTAAATCTGATGATGTAAATGGTCGAACCAAAATGTACAAAAACATTGTTGATGGCGACCATTATATGGAAGCAGGAATGCCGGAATCATTTAATGTGTTATTAAAAGAAATTCGTTCGCTTGGTATTGATATCGAACTTGAGCAAACTGAATAAGTTTATAGCAGTAAAATCCTGAAAATTAGTTAGGAGTGAATACGTGAAAGATCTACTTAAGATCCTTAAACAACAAGGTCATGTTGAAGACTTTGATGCAATCCGAATTGGCCTGGCCTCTCCGGAAAAAATCCGTTCATGGTCGTTTGGCGAAGTTAAAAAGCCGGAGACTATTAACTATCGTACATTTAAACCTGAACGTGATGGTTTATTTTGTGCCAAAATTTTTGGGCCGGTAAAGGATTACGAGTGTTTATGCGGTAAATACAAACGCTTGAAACATCGTGGTGTCATCTGCGAAAAATGTGGTGTTGAAGTTACTTTATCAAAAGTACGCCGGGACAGAATGGGGCATATCGAACTTGCCAGTCCGGTTGCACATATCTGGTTTTTAAAATCATTACCGTCTCGAATGGGTTTATTACTCGATATGACTTTGCGTGATATCGAACGTATTTTATATTTTGAAGCGTTTGTTGTTATTGAACCGGGCATGACCCAGCTTGAGCGTGGACAATTACTGACAGATGAAAGTTATCTGGAAGCGATTGAAGAATATGGTGATGAGTTTGATGCTCGTATGGGTGCCGAAGCTGTTCTGGAATTACTGAAATCTTTAGAATTAAAGAAAGAAGCAGAGCAATTACGTGAAGATATTGGTGCGACTAATTCTGAAACTAAATTAAAGAAATTAGGTAAACGCCTGAAATTAATTGATGCATTCAAGAGTTCAGGCAATAAACCTGCCTGGATGGTAATGACAGTTTTACCAGTTTTACCACCAGAGTTACGACCATTAGTACCACTCGAAGGTGGTCGTTTTGCAACGTCAGATTTGAATGACCTGTATCGCCGTGTTATTAATCGAAACAATAGATTGAAGCGTTTATTGGACTTGAATGCGCCCGATATTATTGTGCGTAATGAAAAACGCATGTTACAGGAATCAGTAGATGCCTTATTAGACAATGGTCGTCGGGGCCGTGCTATTACGGGTTCAAATCGACGGCCTTTAAAATCTTTAGCGGATATGATTAAAGGTAAACAAGGTCGATTCCGTCAAAACTTATTGGGTAAACGTGTTGATTACTCCGGTCGTTCCGTGATCGTAGTGGGTCCAACCTTACGTTTGCATCAATGTGGCTTGCCTAAAAAAATGGGGCTGGAATTATTCAAACCATTTATCTTTAGTAAACTGGAATTACGTGGTTTAGCAACAACTATTAAAGCGGCCAAGAAAATGGTTGAACGCGAAGGTCCTGAAGTATGGGCTATATTAGAAGAAGTGATTCGCGAACATCCGATTATGCTAAACCGTGCACCAACCTTACATCGCCTGGGTATCCAGGCATTTGAACCGGTTTTAATTGAAGGTAAAGCGATTCAATTACACCCATTGGTTTGTACAGCATTTAATGCTGATTTCGATGGCGATCAAATGGCAGTTCACGTGCCATTATCATTAGAAGCACAATTAGAAGCGCGTACTTTAATGATGTCGACTAATAATATTTTATCGCCAGCCAATGGTGAACCTATTATTGTACCGTCACAAGACGTGGTACTGGGTTTATATTACATGACACGTTCACGAATTAATGCCAAAGGTGAGGGCATGATATTTTCGGATACCAGTGAAGTGCAACGCGCTTTTCAGAACGGCGATGTTGATATTCAAGCAAGAGTAACCGTTCGAATTACAGAAGTTCAATTTGATGACGATGGTAATCGAACCGAATCAGTTTCTCGTAAAGACACTACCATTGGTCGCGCTATTTTATGGGAAATCGCACCGAAAGGATTAAGTTTTGATAACTTTGATAAGGATATGAATAAAAAATCCATATCCGGATTAATCAATTACTGTTATCGAAAACTGGGCTTAAAAGCAACTGTGATCTTCGCTGATCAATTAATGTATACCGGTTTTAATTACTCAACAAAAGCAGCTGTTTCAATTGGTATTGATGACATGGTAATACCGGATGAAAAAGCCACTATTCTTGCTGCATCAGAAAGTGAAGTAAAAGAAATTCAGGAACAATACACTTCGGGTCTGGTTACCGCAGGTGAACGTTATAATAAAGTTGTTGATATCTGGTCCAGAACCAATGATCAGGTTGCCAAGGCCATGATGGACGGACTAGGAAACTACACTGTTAAAAATAAAGATGGTGTTGATGAAAAAGATCGTTCATTTAATTCTATCTTTATGATGGCCGACTCTGGTGCGCGGGGATCCGCTGCTCAGATTCGACAACTCGCTGGTATGCGTGGCTTGATGGCGAAACCTGATGGATCCATTATTGAGCAACCCATTACTGCGAACTTCCGCGAAGGTTTATCGGTGTTGCAATACTTTATTTCTACCCATGGTGCACGTAAAGGTTTGGCTGATACGGCATTAAAAACAGCTAACTCTGGTTATCTGACCCGTCGTCTGGTTGATGTATCACAGGATCTGGTAGTTACGGATGTTGATTGCGGAACTAAAAATGGCATTATTGTATCGTCATTAATTGAAGGCGGGGATGTTGTTGAACCATTAAGTGAACGTGTTTTAGGACGAATTGTAGCAAAAGATGTAATTGATCCTAAAACTCGTGAAACAATTATAGCTCGTGATACCTTGCTTGATGAGGCATGGGTGGCAAAACTGGAAGATCTCAGTATTGATAGTATGTCAGTACGTTCCCCAATCACCTGTGAAGCACGTTACGGAATCTGTAGTAATTGTTATGGTCGTGACTTAGCCAGAGGCCATTTAGTGAATCAGGGTGAATCAGTTGGTGTAATTGCAGCACAAAGTATTGGTGAACCGGGTACCCAGTTAACCATGCGTACCTTCCATATTGGTGGAGCTGCGAGTCGGTCAGCATCGGTTAATAATATTCAAATTAAAACCAAAGGTACGGTTCGATTACACAATATGAAAACGGTACGTCATGACAGTGGCAATAATGTTGCAGTTTCCCGTTCTGGAGAAATTACTGTATTAGATGAACACGGTCGTGAACGTGAACGCTATAAATTGCCTTATGGTGCAGTATTAACAATTAACGATAATGATGCGGTTGAGCCGGGTAAGATTCTTGCAAACTGGGATCCCCATACCCATCCGGTTATAACTGAAGTAGCTGGTAAAGTTCAATTCTCGGATATTACCGATGGCTTGACTGTGCAATCACAAGTTGATGATATCACTGGTTTAACAACCATGGTTGTTATTGATCCAAAACAACGATCAAATGCCGCAAAAGATTTACGTCCAATGCTAAAATTAATTGATGCAAATGGCGACGATTTAATGATTTCCGGTACCGAAATTCCGGCGCAATATGTCATGCCGGCTGGTGCGATAATTATTAAAGCCGATGGTGATATGGTTGGTGTAGGAGACGTTTTAGCGCGAATTCCACAGGAATCATCAAAAACACGTGATATTACCGGTGGTCTACCGCGCGTTGCTGATTTGTTTGAAGCCCGAAAACCAAAAGAACCGGCTATTCTGGCTGCAATAAGCGGAACTGTCGGTTTCGGTAAAGAAACTAAAGGTAAGCAAAGATTAATGATTACGCCCCCGGAAGGTGATCATTATGAAGCATTAATACCTAAATGGCGTCATATCACCGCATTTGAAGGTGAATTTGTCGAACAGGGTGAAATGATTGCCGAAGGTGAACTTGATCCACACGATATTTTACGTTTATTAGGTGTAGAAGCATTAAATACCTATATCGTTAATGAAGTACAGGATGTTTATCGATTACAAGGTGTAAAAATTAATGATAAACACATCGAGGTAATTGTACGTCAAATGTTACGCAAGGTTGAAATTGCTGATCCGGGTGGTTCTACTTACCTTAAAAGTGAACAACTCGATCTAAGTCGATTACTTGATGAAAATGATCGTTTGATCGAAAAGGACAAATTACCGGCTAAATATGCCCATATTTTATTAGGTATTACCAAAGCATCTCTGGCTACAGAGTCCTTTATATCTGCGGCATCATTTCAGGAAACAACCCGGGTTCTTACCGAAGCCGCTGTTACTGGAAAAGTTGATCATCTACACGGCTTAAAAGAAAACGTCATTGTTGGACGATTAATACCGGCTGGAACTGGTTTAGCGTACCATGCTGAACGTCGTCGTTTGCGTGATCAACGAGAAAATGATGTCGCTAATTTAGAGGCTGAATTAGCGAAAGCTGTTGAGGAAGCACCAACATCGGCAAGTGAAGGCTAGATTTTGTAAAAAATAGTCGAATATTAGGAAAATCTGTCATATATCTCCGATAGATGGTTGACAGCAAACTCCCAGATTTACTACAATTCTGGGCTCGCGACAGGTCGGTGATTCCGACCTGTCGTTTACATTCTGGAGAATGAAAGAAATGGTTACAATCAACCAATTAGTGCGTAAACCACGTAAACGCAAAATTGAAAAAAGCACGGTCCCTGCATTAGAGGCATGTCCGCAGCGTCGTGGAGTATGTACTCGTGTGTATACAACAACACCTAAAAAACCGAATTCAGCCATGCGTAAAGTAGCTCGTGTGCGCTTAACGAATGGTTTTGAAGTGACTTCATACATCGGTGGTGAAGGACATAATTTACAAGAACATTCCGTAGTTCTGATTCGAGGTGGGCGGGTGAAAGATTTGCCTGGTGTGCGTTACCATGTAGTACGTGGCTCATTAGATACTTCTGGTGTATCAGATAGACGAAATAGTCGTTCAAAATATGGTGCAAAACGACCAAAATCTTAATTGTAAAATTTGAGTGATGTATAAATAAGTATAACGACAACAAAATTTAGGAAGCATTTTTATGGCACGACGACATTCAGCAACGAAAAGAGATATCATCCCGGATCCCAAGTATCGATCAGTGATGGTTGCTAAATTCATAAATATGGTGATGTTAAGCGGCAAGAAATCAGTTGCAGAAAAAATTGTTTACGGTGCTTTGGACAAAGTGCTTGAGAAAGGCAGTAGTGATGCAGTGGAAGCATTAGAATCTGCTTTGGATAATGTCCGCCCTACTGTCGAAGTGAAATCACGTCGTGTTGGTGGTGCAACTTATCAGGTCCCTGTTGAAGTGCGTGCGAGTCGTCGAAGTGCGTTAGCGATGCGTTGGCTGGTAGATGCTGCACGTAAGCGTAATGAAAAAGGTATGGGTTTACGTTTAGCGGGTGAGATTTTAGATGCCTTAAGTAATCGTGGTACTGCAGTTAAGAAACGAGAAGATACCCATCGTATGGCTGAGGCAAATAAAGCTTTCGCACATTATCGTTGGTAACAAATTTAATAAGAGGTTTATAAAGTGGCACGTCAAACACCAATTGATCGTTATCGTAATATCGGCATCATGGCTCACATTGATGCAGGTAAAACGACGACTACAGAACGCGTATTATTTTATACTGGTATTTCACACAAAATTGGTGAAGTACATGATGGTGCAGCGACGATGGATTGGATGGAGCAGGAACAAGAGCGTGGTATAACAATTACTTCAGCTGCAACCACCTGTTTCTGGAGTGGTATGGACAAGCAGTTTAAGGAGCATCGAATTAATATTATTGATACTCCTGGACACGTGGATTTCACCATTGAAGTTGAACGTTCGTTGCGGGTATTGGATGGTGCGTGCTCGGTGTTTTGCGCGGTTGGCGGTGTCGAACCTCAATCCGAAACAGTTTGGCGTCAGGCAAATAAATACAACGTTCCGCGACTGGCATTTGTTAATAAGATGGATCGTGCCGGTGCAAATTTCCTGCGTGTAGTAGGTCAGATTAATGATCGTCTGGGTTCTATTGCAATTCCTATTCAGCTCCCTATCGGAGCAGAAGAAAATTTCGAAGGTCTGGTAGATTTAATCAGAATGAAGGCAATTTACTGGAACGAAGAAGATCGTGGTGTCACCTACGAAGAAAAAGACATTCCAGACGACATGAAAGCACAGTGCGATGAATACCGTGAAAAAATGATTGAGGCCGCTGCTGAAGCAAATGAAGAATTGATGGAGAAATACCTTGAAGAAGGTGATCTTTCCAATGACGAAATTAAAAAAGGCATACGAATTCGTACCTTGAATAATGAAATTGTCCCGGCATTGTGTGGCACGGCTTTTAAAAATAAAGGTGTGCAGGCCATGTTGGACGCTGTTATCGAATACATGCCGGCACCATCTGATGTTCCACCAATTACCGGAATATTGGATGATAAAGATGAAACTGAGGCAACACGACCACCATCAGATGAGGAACCTTTTGCAGCACTGGCATTTAAAATCGCAACCGATAAATTTGTAGGTACGCTGACATTTTTCCGGGTTTATTCCGGTGTATTAAATTCAGGTGATTTTGTTTACAACCCGGTTAAAAGCAAAAAAGAACGTGTTGGTCGTATTGTGCAAATGCATGCTAACTCTCGAGAAGAGATCAAGGAAGTTCTGGCTGGTGATATCGCAGCAGCTATTGGTCTAAAAGATGTGACGACAGGTGATACTTTATGTGCGCTTGACAACATCATTACTTTAGAACGTATGGAATTTCCTGAGCCGGTTATATCAGTTGCAATTGAACCAAAAACCAAACCCGATCAAGAAAAAATGGGTATTGGCCTTGGTAAATTAGCGCAGGAAGATCCTTCTTTCCGTGTGCATACCGATGAAGAATCCGGTCAAACCATTATATCCGGAATGGGTGAGTTACATTTAGAAATTATTGTTGATCGTTTGCAGCGTGAATTTGATGTGGGTGCCAATGTTGGTGCACCTCAAGTTGCTTATCGCGAAACGATTCGTAAAGCAATCGAGACAGAAGGCAAGTTTGTGCGTCAATCCGGTGGTCGTGGTCAATACGGGCATGTCTGGTTGAAACTCGAACCTCAGGAAGCTGGTGTTGGTTACGAATTTGTAAATGAAATTGTTGGTGGTGTGGTGCCCAAAGAATTTATCGGTGCAGTTGATAAAGGTATCCAGGAACAAATGACTAATGGTGTTATTGCGGGTTATCCGGTGGTTGACGTTAAAGTCACGCTTTATGATGGTTCCTATCATGATGTTGATTCATCAGAAATGGCATTTAAGATAGCAGGTTCCATGGGCTTTAAGTCTGGTGCGAATCAAGCGAGTCCAGTTTTGCTTGAACCAGTAATGAAAGTTGAAGTTGTAACACCTGAAGATTACATGGGTGATGTGGTGGGTGATTTAAATCGTCGGCGTGGCATGATCCAGGGTATGGAAGATGGTCCAAGTGGTAAAATCGTTAGTGCCGAAGTACCGTTAGCAGAAATGTTTGGTTATGCTACTGACTTACGATCTGCGACTCAGGGTCGTGCAACATACGCCATGGAATTTGCAAAGTATAATGAAGCACCTAACAGCATAGCGGAAGCTGTTGTTAAGAAAGCTTCTTAAAATTTAATACAGAATTTATAAAACTATAAATAGAGGGCAAGCACAGTGTCAAAGGAAAAATTTGAACGAACCAAACCCCATGTTAA
>JBGMQW010000075.1:0-15228 GCA_048060815.1 Thiohalomonadales bacterium
ACCGAGGTAGATGGATTTGCAATCCACTGCATAGCCACTTTGCTATTCCGCCATATTGCTTGTGTTATAACTTTTTACTATCTACTCTGTCTACTATCACAACATAAAAAAACCCCGCATACGAGTTCGGGGTATTTAAAACCATTTAATTATGGAGCGGGAAACGAGATTCGAACTCGCGACCCCGACCTTGGCAAGGTCGTGCTCTACCAGCTGAGCTATTCCCGCAGAGAGTGCGTATTGTAGCGGCGTATCTCATGGTGTCAAGATGTACCGACCATCAGAGTCAACTTTTCGTCAAACTTGGCCACGCGGCTTTTAAATACAAATACATCGACCATAAAGTAAGAAAAGCCGCAAAAAATAGTAAAATATAGCCTAATTCGGTGATTGGGATATCCCACAGATCTTGATGAAAAATTAACATCCCGATAGCAAACATTTGAGCCATAGTTTTAATCTTTCCGAGGATTGATACTGATACTTTAGTCTTACTCCCGGCTTCCGCCATCCACTCTCTAAGTGCCGATACGGCGATTTCTCGACCAATTATCACAATTGAAGCCATCGCTATCCAAAATCCGGGATACCGGACTAATAGCAATACCAGCGCAGTTGAGACCATCAATTTATCAGCAACCGGATCCAAAAATGCACCAAAAGCAGATTGCTGGTCCAATTTACGTGCTAAATAACCATCAAACCAGTCACTAATACCTGCAAAGAAAAATATTGAGGTGGTTAATATATGTTTCCAACTAAAATCGGGTAAATAGAATGCCAGAATAAAGACCGGGATCAGGGCAATTCTCATTACAGTCAGAATGTTAGGAATTGTCCACATTTATTTTACCTTTTGCTCGTTTGAATGAAAATTATTATAAACTTTCTCAGCCAGTTTCAAGCTTATACCTGAAACACTTCGTAAATCTTCGATTCCAGCCTGTTTTATTTCTTGTAAGCCACCGAATTGCTTTAATAAGTTTTGCCGGCGTTTAGGACCTAAACCATCAATTTGTTCTAAAACTGAAGTTTTTCGTGCTTTTGCACGACTCTGCCGATGACCAGTTATTGCAAATCGATGAGCTTCATCACGAATATTTTGTATCAAGTGCGATGCCATTGAATCGCTCGGAAGTATAATCGTAGTATTGAGCGCCGACAAGTTTTCTGAAATACCAGATTGATATTTGTTTGAAATTAATATTTTTTCTTCACCCGCAATTCTTTCAGGTCCTTTTGATATCCCTATTAACAAAATATTCTCAATTTGCAGATTTTCCAATACTTCTTCAGCTTGTGTAAGTTGCCCTTTGCCACCATCTACAAACAGAATATCCGGTAATTTTTCTTCGCCATTTTTTATTTTTGTATAACGCCGGGTTAATACCTGTTTGATTGCTGCATAATCATCACCGGGGGTAATATTTTCAATTTTAAATCGTCGATATTCCGATTTAACCGGGCCATTTATATCAAACACAACACAGGATGCCACTGTTCTTTCACCACTGGTATGACTAATATCAAAACATTCCATTCGATTGGGTAATTCATCCAGTTGGAATTTTTCGGCTAAATCTTCATATCGCTTTAGTATAGTGGTATTACTATTAATTCTTGCTTGTAATGCATGGCTGGTATTTACATTAGACATCTTGAGCCAACGAACACGATCACCTCTAACATTTGTTTTTATAACAATTTTTTTGCCCGCTTGTTGAGATAGTACTTGTGTTGTCAATTCAACGTTATTAAATGATTCACTAACAATAATTTCACCTGGAATTGAACCCGGGTTTTCCTGATTTTGTTTTAAATAATATTGAGGAATAAAAGCTTGTAACAAATCAGCAGGAGAATCTGATTTATTCATTTTTGGATAAAACGTTTTATTGCCAAGATTGCGCCCACCTCGAATTAAAAACACTTGAACGCAACCGATACCATTAGAACAAGCAGACGAAATGATATCTAAATCGCCTTGTTCTTGAGTTATATATTGTTTTTCCTGAATCTTGCGTAACTTGATAATTTGATCACGATAAAAAGCCGATTTTTCAAATTCCAGTTGTTCTGAAAATAACTCCATTTTAGTTACCAATTCATTAATAACGATCTTATTTTTTCCTTCTAAAAATAAAATGACATGCTTTACCTCGATCTGATACTGCTCTTTACTTATTAACCCGACACAAGGACCAGTACAACGTTTAATTTGATACTGCAAACAGGGACGAGAACGATTTTTATAAAACGAATCTTCACATTGTCGAACCGGAAATATTTTTTGTATAATTTGTAAAGTTTCCCGTACCGCACCAGCACTTGGATAAGGGCCAAAATACTTTCCGCTACCCTTTCTGGCACCACGGTGAAACCGTAATCGCGGGAACGCATGTTCAGTTGAAATATAAATATACGGATAGCTTTTATCATCACGAAAACAAATATTGTACTTCGGCATGAATTTCTTGATTAGATTATTTTCTAAAATTAACGCTTCATTTTCCGTAAACGTGACAATCAGTTCAATCTTGTTTATATGACTGACTAATGCCCTGGTTTTAATTTGAGCCAGGGTTTTTAGAAAATAGCTGTTTAACCTGTTTTTTAGATTCTTTGCTTTTCCTACATAAATAATATTTTCCTGCGCATCAAACATTTGATAAACGCCGGGATTAGTTGTGCATGAATCTAAAAAAAGTTTAGGATTAAAATTGGAAGTATTATTTGATTGATTATCTGTCAAATTAGTATCTGTTAAAATTTTCAAGCATAACTGATTGAACCTAGATTCCACAGTTGAAAATAAGTAAGTTAACTTATATCAAATTCATCCATGATACCATAACGCAATGCCAGCCTGGCTAATTCCATGTCGCTATTAACACCAAGTTTGTCATATAAGCGATATCGGTAAGTGCTGATGGTCTTCGGACTCAAACACAACTTTTCTGAAATAGTATTTACCTTGTGTCCATCCATCAACATCAGCATGACCTGTAGTTCTCGTTCAGATAATGACTCAAATGGGGATTTTTCCGCGTCTTGAGCACCAGCTAAGGCCATTTGATGTGCAATTACAGGGCTAATATAACGTTTATTATGCATCACTTCATGTATCGCTTTCACAATCTCTTGAACGTTTGCTTCTTTGGTAACATAACCCATTGCACCAATATTAAGTAATCGTTGCGGAAAAATATCCTCGTTATGCATCGTAACGATAATTATTTTGAGATCTTTATGAATTCGAAGTAATTTGCGAGTCGCCTCAAAACCACCGATCCCCGGCATGCTGAGATCCATTAATGCGATGTCGGGTTTATGAGTTTGAACAACTGTAATTGCTTGTTCTCCAGAAGATGCTTCTGCAATCACTTCAATATCAGAAAAATCTTCTAATAAGCGTTTCAGACCTGTACGTACCATATCATGATCATCAACCAGTATGATCTTTATCATGATATGCCCTCTCCCAAAATTATCGTTTTATTCTTTCTTATTATAATTCACAATATACTATCAGTAACTAGAAGCGATAATAACCCCTAATAAATGTGATAAATACTCTGATAAATACTGAGGTAGTTTACTGTAAAGTCGTCGATTAAAAATTATTCGCAGGAAATTCTAAAATTTGAATTAAATGGCGGAGAGGCAGGAATTCGAACACTGGGAACCTTTCGGTTCAACGGTTTTCAAGTTGGTATTTTAACCTTTACAGAACAACCATTTACTCTCTTTCTCTTTTGTTATCAATAGTTTATTGTGTCACAATTGTGCCAGAAATCTAATTTAACATTTGATCTACATTATGACTTTGTAGCAGCCATCTTTCTTGCTGGTACTGGTTTAGTTATTTTACAAGTACCGTCCAAAATTGATAAACCGTATTGATCAACAAGATTTAATAGCTTTAATGTTGCACCTCGAGGTTGCTTAACCCCTACCCCTTTTGCTTCCCACTTTTTAACCGTTTCTGGGCTTGTATTCAAATAAGCTGCAAATACAGCCTGACTAATTTTATTAGCTTCCCTAATGGCCTTAATTTGTCTAGCGGTATATTTTTTTACTTCAGGTAAACAATGAGCATCAAATTCACGCATAGTCGTTTCATTAACTAACCCTATTTTGTGTAAGTCGCTTATAGTGTCGTGAATAACTTCTGAAATTCCTTTACCGTTCATCTTGTTTTACCTCAAATAAAATATCATTTTTTACTGCTTTATTTAATTCTGCATCTGTAAACCTAAGAAGTACTTCAGCAACCATCTGTAATTCTTTTAATAATTTGGGTTTAATATTAGCGCTTTTGTTTTTACGAAAACCATACATATAAATCAGGTTATTACCTTCTTGAAAAGCGACTATGGTTCTAGCTCCACCGCGTTTACCTTCACCTTCAATAGCAATACGTTTCTTAAAAACCTTTTTACCTAAACTCGCTTCAACATTTTTATCAGCCACCTCTAAGGCAGAGTCAAATAAGTCTTTATCTGTTAAACCTGTTTTATTTGCCCATTTGTGGAATTCCTTTACTTTGAATACTCTCACTTAGCCCTCACACCATAAGTATAGTACTTGGTACTACTGTTTGTAAATATAAAGAAAATAAGGTCATTTACAGAAAACCCATATACCGAAACAAATAATTGAGATGACAGAATTAAAATAACTTTAAAATACAACTTTCAAAATTGGTGTTTGTGCTTCTTAGAGAATGCTTAGCTAAAAGTAGTTGAATGTCTAAGATCTAAGTATTGAACCGTATATAAAGCAGTGTATAGAAATAAGTACTACTAATTAAATTACATTGCAATTAAATAGTTAGGTGTAGTTAATGGCGGAGAGGCAGGGATTCGAACCCTGGGAACCTCACGGTTCAACGGTTTTCAAGACCGCCGCTTTCGACCACTCAGCCACCTCTCCTTATTTGATAAAATGGGTTGGTTTGTAATCATTAAAACCATAGTAAAGACTAATATCATTAAATTTTATAATGTTATTATGCCCTAAACTACCCACATAACGTAAATAATGTCGATATTTAACCATTTTCACTTGAAAAATGATGAATTCACCATACATTTAAATTAGCGCGCAAGCATACCCAAACTAGGCCGGTAAATCCAGCTTGAAATTAAGAACTGTTACGGTATCCTGTGGTCTGAACTAATGTAAAATTACTTTTTTATCAAAATGGAGAAAACTCATGGCTTTTAATGATAGTGCTGTCACTCGTTCAAGTAGCTCGGTATTAGAAACGAATAAGGTACTAAGAAATACCTATAGCTTACTTTCACTTACTTTAATTTTTAGTGCCATCATGGCTGGTATATCAATGGCGATGAATGTTCCTTATGGTTTTTCAATGGGGGCTTCAATAGGTGCACTGGTGTTAATATGGTTTGTGATTCCACGCACGGCTAATTCTTCAATGGGAATTGTTGCTGTATTTGCTATGACAGGTTTGTTGGGCTTTGGTCTTGGGCCAATTTTAAATTATTATCTGGAATTTGAAAATGGTGCTCGCATAATTTCATTATCACTTGCGGGTACAGGAATCATATTCCTGGGTTTATCCGGTTATGCCTTAACAACGAAAAAAGACTTTAGCTTTTTAGGCGGATTTCTTGTTGCCGGTATGATCATGGTAATAATTGTAATGATTGCTAATTTCTTTTTTCAATTCTCCGGTTTATCGTTAGCAATATCCGCTATTGTTATAATGCTGATGAGTGGATTTATCCTTTATGATACCAGCCGTATCATTAATGGTGGTGAAACAAATTACATCATGGCGACCGTAGGATTGTATTTAAGTATTTATAATATATTTGTCAGTCTATTACATCTATTAGGTGCCTTAGGTGATGACTAATAATTTATAAATTTATTTTTTAACCCCGGTTTATTCCGGGGTTATCTGCCTTTAAATACTATTATTCGGGATTCAATTATGTGGTTAACCATTATTACGGCAATTGCTTTTGGTGCATTTGCTATTTTTATGATTCCTCGTGCAAAAGAAATGCTTAAAAATGGTCCCAAAGGTTCAAGTCAGGATTGGAGAGGATTTGCGATTATTATTGTTGTTCTTATAGTTTTTGTTTTTATGTTGATAAAACTAGTTTAAAAGGAATTCAATTACATAAAAGGAATTTTATATGGTATGGGTAAATTTTATAATCATTGGTATCGCTTTAGCTGTAATTATTTTTTCTATTCCAAAGTTAAAATCAAAATATCAAACCAGTAGTCAGGAGACACAAGAAAAAATTATGTTATATGTACCTTTGGTACTCCCTATTTTAGGTGCAATATTATTAATTAGTGTTGTTCGCTAACCGGAATTAATCACTGTAAAATTCCTGAAATACATCATTACATCTCTGTAAGTCCGCCCATATAAGGTATTAATACTTCAGGAATTGTGATTACCCCATCTTCCTGTTGATAATTTTCTATAATAGCCACCAGCGTACGACCAATGGCTAAAGCTGATCCATTTAATGTGTGGATCAATTCAGGTTTATTGGTATCGGGATTTCTCCATCTTGCTTTAAGCCGTCTTGCTTGAAAATCAATAAAATTACTAACCGATGATATTTCACGATAACAGGCCTGACCGGGTAACCACACCTCAAGATCATAGGTTTTTGTAGCACTAAAACTAATATCACCCGTACATAAATTAACAACACGATATGGCAGGTCGAGTCGCTTTAATATTTCTTCTGCATGATTTGTTATTTCTTCAAGTACTTTAAAAGAGTTATCTGGATGCACCATTTGAACCAGTTCTACTTTTTCAAATTGATGTTGACGAATCATACCACGAGTATCTTTGCCATATGATCCGGCTTCGGAACGAAAACAAGGTGTATGAGAAACAAACTTCAATGGTAATTCTTTAAAATCGGTAATGGTATCACGAACGATGTTGGTAACAGGTACCTCACCGGTTGGTATTAAATAATATTCTTGATCACCATTTAATTTAAATAAATCAGCTTCAAATTTAGGTAACTGCCCGGTGCCGTGTAATGATTCTGAATTAACAATATAAGGTACATTTACTTCCACATAACCATGTTCAGTTGTATGTACATCAAGCATAAACTGAATTAAAGCACGATGTAATCTTGCCATTGGTCCACGCATGACGGTAAAGCGTGAGCCAGTAATTTTAGCACCTAGATCAAAATCCAGTAATCCGTTTCGAACGCCTAGATCGACATGGTCTTTTACTGAAAAATCAAAATATTTTGGTGTGCCCCATAAACGAATTTCAATATTATCATTTTCATTTTGTCCATCTGGCACACTATCATCCGGTAAATTAGGAAGTGTAGATACAATTTCTAATATTGAATTTTGTATTTCACCTAACTCTAGTTCAGCAGTTTTTAGTTTTTCTCCAAATTGAGCAACGTTATCTAATAATGGTTGAATGTCTTCACCATTTTTTTTAGCTTTACCGATTTTTTTTGAACTGGTGTTTTTGTCATTTTGAAGTGATTGAGTAAGTGATTGTAATTTTTTTCGTTCAACTTCCAAACCTGAAATTTTTTCAGCGTCAACAGAAAAACCTCGACGCGCAAGTTTTTTTACTACGTGATCAAGATCATTCCTTAATAAATGGGGATCTAACATTTTTTATAACCTGTTATTATTTTTGAATTTCATTAACCAATGGACATTTTCGCAGACCATGTCAATATATGACCGGGTTTTATTTCTGTTCTTAAATGATTTATTATTTCTTCTACTTTATCTGGGGTATCAAAAAACTCAATAACCAGAGGTAACTCCCCCAGCATATCGATAATTGTTGATTTATGGATAACACCTGAATCACCAAAACCTGAAATTCCCCGAAAGACAGTAACACCACGAATGTGTTCCCAGTCGCGTAATTTTTTTAATAACTTATCAAGCTGACTATGTCCTTCGGTGATATAAATACGAACTACACTTACCTGTTCCATCATTAGAGTTGTCTCCCGATCACAACACCAACCCATGCTGCTATTATACAAAGTAAAACACTTAATATGATATTTAAAGCGGCTTTAACTAACTCGCCACTAAACATTAAATTCAAAGTTTCAATAGAAAAAGTGGAAAATGTCGTAAAGGCACCCAATAAACCGATCAATAAAAAACTTCGCCACTCGGTGCTCAATGCCAGTCTCTCGATAAAGAGAATGTATAAAAAACCCATGAGTAAAGAACCAATAATATTAACACCCAGAGTGCCGTAAGGAAAATTTGTACCCAAACGGTTGTATATAAACTGTGATGTTATAAAACGTAATAATGCACCAATCGCACCACCGCTTGCGATAACCAATCCTTGTAAAATAGATGGTGTAAAAAATGTCATTAGTCGGGTTTTTTCTCTTTATCTAATTTTTTAAGAAATTCAAGTCGTTGAGTAATTTTAATCTCTAATCCACGATCGACTGGATTATAATATTTTCCACTGGAATGATCATCACTCATTTCATCTGGAAAGTAATTTTCACCTGCAGCATAGCCATATAATTCATCGTGTGCATATCGATAGTTTTTACCGTAATCAAGTTGTGCCATCAATTTTGTCGGTGCATTGCGTAAGTGCAATGGAACCTCAAGTGAACCCTTGTTCTGAGCATCCAACATTGCTAGATTATATGCTTTATAGACCGCATTACTTTTTGGTGCACAAGCTAAATAGGTTATTGCATGAGCAATTGCAAGCTCCCCCTCCGGACTGCCTAATCTATCCTGGACATCCCAGGCATTGAGAGCCATTTGTAAGGCTCGTGGGTCAGCATTGCCAATATCTTCGGAAGCCATTCGGACCACTCTTCGAGCAATATAAAGTGCATCACAACCGGCATCGATCATACGTGAAAACCAGTAGAGCGCCGCATCGGGTGCCGAACCACGAATTGATTTATGCAGTGCCGATATCTGATCGTAAAATATTTCACCACCTTTGTCATAACGACGTACGCTACCAACCAGAATTTCATTTAAAATGGATTCATTGATTGTTATTTGATTTGCCCTATCCGTTGAATTTATTGTGGCTTTAGCAAAATCTATTGACAACTCTAAAAAATTTAATGCCCGACGTAGATCACCGTCACTATATTCTGCCAATTTAATTTTTAATTCCTGTGGAAAAATAATAGTTTCTTGACCAAAACCATTTACTTTATCTGCCAAGGCTCGATCGATTGATTGAATAATATCGTCCGTTTCAAGCGATTTTAAAACATAAATACGGGCACGTGATAATAGTGCATTATTCAATTCAAATGACGGATTTTCAGTTGTAGCGCCAATGAAGGTAATAAGCCCATTTTCAATAAAAGGCAGGAATGCATCTTGTTGTGATTTATTAAATCGATGTACTTCATCTACAAACAGTATGCTTTTGATATTATTATTTTTATTTATTTCAGCTCGACTGATTGCTGTGCGAATTTCTTTTACACCACTGAGAACCGCAGAAACTGAAATGAATTTGGCCTGGCAATAATTTGCAATTAAAGTTGCTAATGTTGTTTTCCCTGTTCCCGGTGGACCCCACAATACCATTGAATGTAGTTGACCACTTTCAATGGCTTTGGTTAACACCATATTTTTATCGAGTAAATGTTTTTGCCCAACAAATTCATTAATTTTTTGAGGGCGCATTCGATCAGCTAGTGGTCGAAATTCTTTATTTTGTTCAATAGAAACAATTCCGGGATTGAGAGTTTCTGAAAATAAATCGTCCGTGGTTTCCATAATAACTACTTAAGATGATACCTCATCAGTAATAACATCTACGCCTTCAGGAGGAACGAAGTTAAAGGTATCTGATTTTAAATTCGGATTTTTATCAATTTTATCAAAGCGTAATTGGGTCTGTTGTCCAAAGTTATCAATCATTTCCATTAACTTTAAATTTCCGTCAATAAAACCGATAATAATAAATTCAAATGTGCCGTTTTTTTCTTTGGGAATTAATTTATATTTTTCAACCTTATTTTCAGTACCAAGATTTTCAACTGTGTATTTTTTCTCTATATCTTTAGGTTGGCTTAAAATCATTGCCGGAGTATTTATTAATAAATTAGCTTGAGACTTAACAACGACCTGCTCTAAATCTTCATCATACGACCACAGTTTCTTACCATCGGCAATATAAATTAATTTATAAGGTTCAGTATATTCCAGATAAAATTTATGCGGATTTTTAACTATCAGAAATCCTTTGCTGGTTTTATTAGAGCTAGTTTCAAAATCAATTGTTTTTTGAGTAAAACTAACGCGAAAGGATTTAATATCAGAAAAATATTTTGAAACTGCATTTTCTGCATATACAGCATTACTAGAATTAATTACAAACAGAATTACTGTGCTTAAAATATTTAAAAAGGTTTTTTTAATATAAACATTCATAATATATAATTTAATATTAATCTTTCGGTGGTGGTGGCGCTAATACTTCACGTGCACCATTCGATTCAAGAGGACCAACTACACCTGCTCGTTCCATGGCTTCGACCATTCTAGCAGCCCGGTTATATCCAACTCTGAGTCTTCTTTGAACACCGGATATAGAAGCTCGCCGTGATTCAGTTACAATTCGTACTGCCTGGTCATAATATTCATCCATTTCAGAATCATCATCACCAGGATATTCTCCTCCAGAATCATTTTCCAGGGGTTCTTCGAGTACAGCTTCAATGTAAGCTGGTGTCCCGCGTTGTTTTAAATCTTCAACGACATTATGCACTTCATGATCATCTACAAATGCACCATGAATTCGTTGTGGTACGGCGGTTCCAGGTGGTAGATATAACATATCACCATGACCTAATAACTGTTCAGCACCCATTTGATCCAGAATTGTCCTTGAATCTACCCGCGATGAAACTTGAAATGCAATTCGAGTTGGAATGTTTGCTTTTATCAAACCTGTTAAAACATCAACTGATGGTCGTTGTGTTGCTAATATTAAATGAATTCCGGATGCACGTGCTTTTTGGGCAAGTCGCGCAATTAATTCGTCAATTTTCTTTCCAACAACCATCATCATATCTGCCAGCTCATCAATAATAATCACGATGAATGGAAAAGTAGTTAAAGGTTCAGCGGGTTCCGGATGATTAGCGGGATGTGTTGGATCCAGAATCGGTTCACCTGCTTTTTCGGCATCCAGAATTTTGCGATTGTAACCACTTAAATTTCTTACTTTTAAAGCCGCCATTAATTTATAGCGTCGATCCATTTCTTTTACACACCAACGAAGTGCGTTAGACGCTTCTTTCATGTCGATAACAACCGGTGCTAATAAATGTGGAATGCCATCATAGATGGATAATTCCAACATTTTTGGATCAATTAAAATTAAACGAACTTCATCAGGTGTTGCATTATATAAAATACTCAATAACATGGCGTTTAATGCTACCGATTTACCTGCACCGGTAGTTCCAGCAACTAACAAGTGAGGCATTTTGGCAAGATCTGCAACAACCGGTACACCACTAATATCTTTACCAAGTGCCAACGTTAGTGGGCTTTGTGCTGACTCGAATGCTTTGGATTCCAGTGTTTCGCCGAGACGAACCATTTCACGTATTTCATTTGGAATTTCAAGACCAATGGTTGATTTACCGGGAATCACTTCAACAACCCGCACACTGATTACCGACAATGAGCGAGCAATATCTTTTGCCAAATTACTAAATTGGCTTACCTTAACACCTGCTGCGGGTTGTAATTCAAAACGCGTTATTACCGGACCGGGATGAACAGCCACAACTTTGGCAGTAATATTAAATTCTTGAATTTTTATTTCTACTTGACGAGAAATTGCTTCTAAAGCATCTTTTGATAATCGATGCGGATTTGGTTCGGCAGGGTCGAGTAATGACAACGCCGGTAACTTCCCATCACTGTCACTTTTAAACATTGGTAGTTGTTTTTCAAGTTCAGACCGTTTGCCTTTCGGCACAGCTTTAATAACGGGCTCAATTTTTGGTGGTGCGCGTGAATATGTTATTTCTATTTGTTTCTCGGTTTTTTCTTTATAATATTTTTCATGTGTTTTTTGAGCTCGGTAATCTTGCCATTGATTATATAAATGAATAATTAAACTACGAATCAGATCAATAAATCTTAAAACCAGAGTACCGATGCCATCCATTAGTTTAAACCAGGAAAGCGAGGTAAACATGGTAATGCCGGTTAAAAATAAAGCGAGTAATAACAAGGTAGCACCAAGAAAGAAAAAATAGTGCTGCATAAAACTCCCTACAACATCACCTAGAATACCACCTGCTCCAACCGGTAATGGCACAATTGGTATTAAAAAGTGCAAATAAGCCAAACCAGTGCCAGCAAGAATTAACGTAATAAAACCGATACCACGTAAAATTATATTTCGAATATCAAAAGTATGATCAGAATGACCATCTTTAAATATCAGCCAGCCGACATAAGCCAACACTATTGGGAATATATAAGCTAAATAACCGAACACGGTTAAAAATATATCGGCAAGCCAGGCCCCTGAAGGTCCACCCAGATTTAACACCTTCGAACCTGATTGAGACCAGCTTGGGTCACTTGGGTGATAACTAAACAAAGCGATGATAAAGTAGATGGCAGTAAAACCAAGAACAAACAAAGCCCCCTCCTGCCACGCCCGTTGCATGTGCAACGACAGTGAACTTTTGTTTTCCTGCGCTATTTTTTTATTTGATGCTTGTGCCACAAGTTAATCTTATTTATTAAAATATTAATGTAACTTACTAAATTATAGTGTAAATTTCAATTATTATAGTATTTATCGTGCTGTTATAAGCCATTATACCTCTTTTAAAGTATGGTATATAATTTCACCCTGAGAAACATTTATCGCACCACTTAAATAGACATCATTTTGCCAGTTTTTATCAGTTAATTTTTGAATATACGGTAAAATCGCGGCAGATAATGCTTGTGATGCTGTTCTGGGAACCGCTCCGGGCATATTAGTCACTCCGAAATGTATTACACCTTCCCAGATATATGTTGGATCGTCATAACTGGTAGGATGTATTGTTTCGATACAACCACCCTGATCTACTGATATATCAACTAATACACTACCGGAATGCATGGCTTTAACCAGCTCCGCATCAACCAGATGCGGTGCTTTTGCACCAGGAATTAATACCGCACCCACCACTAAATCAGCCTGCACCACATAATCTTTAATGTTATCAGTAAACGGATATAAGCTGGTCACATTATCTCCGATTGCACGCATAGCTTCCAGCTTATCCCGATTATTATCAAAAATAACGACTTCAGCACCAAGACCAGCGGCAATACGAGCCGCATTACTACCTGCCACACCTGCACCTAAAATAACAACTTTGCCTCGCTCGGCTGCTGGTAATCCGCCCAATAAGACACCACGTCCCTGATGATGATGGTATAATAAATTGGAACCAATCTGTACCGCTAACCTGCCGGCAATATCGCTCATAGGGGTTAACAATGGTAGTTTACCCGACTCATCGGCAACTGTTTCAAATGCTATAGCAGTTACTCCTGTGGCACATAAAGCAGATAATAGTTCAGGTGCTGCGGCAAGATGTAAATAAGAAAATAACAATTGATCCGGGCGTAACTTGTCTATTTCTTCCGGTAATGGCTCTTTTACCTTCACCAGTAATTCAGCTTGTTGGAATAATTCAGTTGCAGTTGAACAAATTTTAATCCCGCTATTTATATATTGTTGGTCAGAATAACCACTCAATAATCCAGCGTTTGTTTCAACATAGACTTCATGACCATTTTTCACTAACTCTGCAGCTGCATTTGGAATTAACGCAACACGACCTTCTTTTATCTTAATTTCTCGAGGAATACCAATTCTCATGCTCTCTCCTTTACCCCGTTAATGAGTTTACGTACTATACCGTCCTGGGTTTATTGGAACTAAAATGCCAATTCCTTGTATAAGATATAGGTATAAACAAGGAAACTGGTCGAAAATATAGAGCCTACTGGAAAATCAGAATTGTTTCACAATTATTAATCAAAGAGTTTAATAAATATAGTCGGAGTTACATTACATGAGTGATACTAAACATTGTCGTCTTTTAATTCTGGGTTCAGGACCAGCGGGTTATGCGGCGGCCGTTTATGCTGCACGAGCAAATTTAAACCCGGTTTTAATCACAGGTCTGGAGCAAGGTGGACAATTAATGACAACCACCGAAGTTGATAATTGGCCAGGTGATGATGCAGGTGTGCAAGGCCCTGAATTAATGGCACGAATGCAAAAACATGCGGAACGATTTGAAACAGAAATTATTTTTGATACCATAAACAAGGTAAATCTAAAACAACGCCCATTTATTTTAACGGGTGATACCGGTCAGTTCTCATGCGATGCTCTCATTATTGCTACTGGTGCATCAGCAATGTACCTTGGTTTATCGTCTGAAGAAGCTTTTAAAGGTAAAGGTGTTTCAGGTTGTGCAACCTGTGATGGATTCTTTTATAAAAATAAACCAGTTGCGGTTATTGGCGGTGGTAATACCGCTGTTGAAGAAGCACTTTATTTAGCAAATATTGCTTCTCACGTTACCGTTATCCATCGTCGGGATAAATTTAAATCTGAAAAGATACTGAGTGATAAACTAACAGAACGTGCAAAAAATGGCAACGTTACAATAGAATGGCATAATACCCTGGATGAAGTGCTCGGTGATAACATGGGTGTAACTGGTTTAAGAATGAAGAATACTCAAAATAATGACACTAAAGAGTTAAAAGTAGATGGTGTTTTTATTGCTATTGGGCACAAACCCAATACCAGTTTATTTGAAGGTCAATTAAAAATGGCTAATGGATATATTGAAGTACAATCGGGCACAACAGGTAATGCAACCGCAACCAGTGTACCGGGTGTATTTGCATCAGGTGATGTTGCCGATCATATTTATCGACAGGCAATTACTTCTGCAGGAACAGGTTGTATGGCAGCACTTGATTGTGAACGTTATTTAGATGAATTGGATAAATAATTTAACATCTATTTTTTAAATCCAGAATAATCTTTAACCGAACAGCATGCTGAGTTATGTCATTTTATTCACCACGTACCTCAGAGTCCTGTGCGATTAAATGTTTTGAAATAAAAGTATATAAACATCTATGCCCACACAGCTGGAA
>JBGMQW010000076.1:0-15071 GCA_048060815.1 Thiohalomonadales bacterium
ACTTCACATTTTTCGCATATATCATTATCTAATGATTTCTGAATGGCTTTAATAGCATCACTTTTTTTATCGAAAAAATATTTATTACCTATGTTCGCAATTAAACAATTTCTACTGACGTATTCATAAACGCTTGATTTTAATCCAGTAAAATATAGTCCACCACCGAGTCTTTGTAATCGTCTTGCTTCAACAACCAGCATTTGGGCACCACTAATATCAATAAAATTTATACCCGATCCAACAATTAGAATATGATGTATTTTTTCATTATCTACAATGTGATGCAGCCGGTTTTGAATGTGTGTTAACGAGCCAAAATAAATCGACATATCGATACGAATAATTTTGAATTGTGGACATTGTAGTAGTGGTTTTTTTCTAATATTAATTAAACGGCGTTTTTCATTTTCTTGTTCATCTATCGCAAGTGTTGCTATTTCCGGTGTAGAAGTCCTTGACAAGAAAATTACCAAAGAAAGTATTACTCCGAGATAAATAGCAAACTCCAATTCCACGAATAGTGTCGAAAAAAATGTTGTTAATAGTATTGCAGTTTCAGATTTACTATTACGCAGAATCGTTTTAATGTGATGAACATCAATCAGGTTATAGGCAACCACTAAAATTACTCCGCCCATCGAGGCTGTTGGTAAATATGCAGTTAGCGGTGCGATAAGTAGTACTATTAACATAAGAAAAATGGCTGCAAAAATTGCTGAAAATGGTGTTTTTGCTCCTGCTTCGTAATTCACTCCCGAACGGGTAAACGATCCGGAACCGGCATAACTGGAAAAGAAACTGCCAACAATATTTGATAAACCCTGGCCAATAAATTCCTGGCTGGAATTTATTTGTTGATTTGATTTGTTAGCAATAGCACGACTAATTGATACTGCTTCTATTAATCCAAGTAAAGCCACAGCAAAAGCTTCTGATGCCAACATTTTCATTGTTTCAAATGAAAAAATTGGCATGGAAAAGTCGGGTAGTTGCCCGGGTATTTCACCAACAAGTATAATGTTGTGCGAGGGTTCATTAAACCAGTAAGCAATCAGGCTACCAATTATTAAACCAACAAGTAAGTTAGGTATTTTTGGATAATAACGTCTTACCACTAACACCGTAATTAGTGTACTAACAGCAATCGCAAAGGCATATATATTGGTAGAACCAATACTGCTGCCAATATCCAGCCAGGTATGAAGAAATGACACACTTTTTGGTAAAACAATACCAAGAATACTTTTTGCCTGACTTGTCACAATTAATATTGCTGCGCCGGCTGTAAAACCAATAATAACAGTATGAGAAACAAAATTAACCAATGATCCCAATCGTGCCAAACCAAAGGCTAATTGATAAATACCGGCAAAAAAGGTAATAGTTAATGCTAGTGAAATAAATTCAGGTGTACCCGGTTCAGCATGATGGCTAATGGCTGCAAATATGACAATCGAAATTGCGGTAGTGGGTCCTGATATTAAATGCCGGGAAGAACCAAATAAAGCGGCCACTATCGGGGTTACCATTGCAGTATATAAACCGTATTGTGGTGGTAAACCTGCAATCGTTGCAAAAGCAACACCTTGAGGAAGTACGATTACAGCACCGGTAAATCCAGCAACTAAATCAGCTTTTAAGCTCTCTTTGGTAATGAGACGGAACCAGCTTAAGAATGGGAATAAATTTCTTATATACATATTAACCTTATTCATAATGATAAAAGATACTGATGAACATTGTTAATGTAACAAATATCGAGTAACTTATTTTACTATTGATATAGTATCTGCACAGAACGACAGGTATCTGCAGTTATGCAATTACGTGTTCACAAAATGTTATGTTTTTTGAAGTAATAGAGGACCAATGTAAATGATCACTACAGTACATTTAATCTGGTTTAAATTTTTGGGTTGTAATTTCCAGATTTGTAATGTGTAAATTAATCTGAAATTGGATTACAAGGAGTAACGCAGACTACAATAACACAATAATTATACAATAATTTGTTATTAAATGCATCAAAAATCTTGCTTATATACTGATATAAAGGCAAATTTTATTAATAATTACACCACCGTAAATCAAAAACTAACTGACTGTAACCAGTGTTTAATGTTTAAGACTTAATCTACAAACGGTCCATGTTGATGCATTTCTTCACCATGGGCTAAACCCATACAGAGCAGAACACGTGAATTGCAATATCCTGTAAAAGTTAAACTGGAAATCTCCGATAAAAACAAGGCATCTCCTTTTTTTAACTTGTGACCTTGAGCAATAATGTTACCCTCAGCAATATAAATAAAACCTTGATACGATACAGGTATCTTTGTTTGATAATCTCCACTACTGTTAAATTGAATATCACGATACTCTATAGCAGTTTGTAGTTTTAATGGTGAATCTTGTCCAACAATAAAGCGAACCAGACCGAAATCAAATTTTTTTTCAGGAATTTTATCAGCATTTACTTGTTGATATTCCGGAGCTATAGATTTCAGGCGTTGCGGTAGATTGATCCAGAGTTGGATGCCGATGGTTTCACCTTGTGTAGCAGGCATTTCTGAATGCACCAGACCACTTCCGGCGGTGAATCGTTGGGCACCTCCCATAGTAACGATGGAAGAATTACCCAAATTATCAGTGTGCTTCATAGTGCCAGAGAATATATAGGTAATGGCCTCAAAACCACGATGCGGATGATCCGGGAAACCATTAGCAGGTTGGATAGTAAAATGATCCCAGAGTGCAAAAGGATCAAAATTCATAAAACCGGGAATTGGCATTAGGCGAAAAACATTAACACCATCACCTTCCATTGTTTCTTTAGCTGGGCGAACTTCAGAAATTGCTGCCATGATTATTTTTCCGGTTATTTTATTTATCAAGAACTATTATAATTCAATTATCAATAATCTTCACAGTAAGTTTATTTCCATGCATACTGGTGATAGTGATTTACAATGACGATAAAAAATAAAAAATGCTTACAGAACAAGTAATTAATCAACAGGAATTATTAGATGCTGTGGCGCAGGGCGCCACGGTATTGACTGGTAATAACCGTCTAGCCAATGCTTTAATTGATAAATTTGATCGCTATAATGTCGTTAATAAAAAAACAGCCTGGTCCAGTCCGGATATAATTCCGATAAATAGCTGGTTAATTAAAAACTGGGAACAAGCTATATTCTCCGAAATTATTCCATCCGATAAAATATTACTCAGCAGTGAGCAGGAATATCAAATATGGGAAGCCATTATTACAGAAAGTTCATATGGAAATGGTTTATTACGTACCTCGGCAACTGCAAAATCAGTTAGTGATGCCTGGCGATTATTACAAAACTGGAATTTAGCACGAGATAATAGTGATTATCAAAATAATGATGATGCCAGAGCCTTTCATTATTGGTCCACTGAATTTGAAAAACGCTGTAATAAAGAACAATGGATAGTAAACGCACAATTAGCATCACTAGACTTCTATCCTGAGATAATCAGTAAAAATGAAATATTGTTGATCGGTTTTGATGAACTTTCACCACAGTTGCAGTCATTATTTGAGAGACTTGAGGCTTCATCAGTGTTTACAGGAAGTATTAAGTGGCTGCGGCAAGAAAATATAGCACAGACTGTAACCCGACTGGAGTGTGCTGATGTTCGTGATGAAATTAAAACATTTACATTCTGGGCAAAGCAGCGACTTGAAGAAAATCCCTCAAGTAGTATTGCTGTTGTTGCACCAGACATTAGTTCAATACGTTCGATTTTATTGAATACTCTCGAATCGATTCTGATACCGTCCAGTTGTATACCGCGATCATTAGTAGATGCTGTCGATAAAAAAGAAAAGTTAGTACAGCCCTGGGATATATCACTTGGTTTACCTCTTTCTAATTATTCGCTAATAAAAGTCGCATTTCAATTATTGGGAATTGTCCAAGGTAAAATATCAATTGAAATTGTAAGTAGTCTGTTACGTTCACCCCATATAGCAGGGGCAACAGAAGAGTTGAATCAACGAGCATTATTAGATCGCCAGATACGGGAACTGGGTGAACCATTAGTATCATTGAAAACATTAGTGTTTTATAGCGGACAAACGGAATCAACATATTTTTGTCCGCTATTTCTCAAATTAATAAAACAATTAATTGAGTTAAGACCAACGTGTATGAATAAAGCTGAAACTCAACAATGGACGATATGGTTATCGAAGTGGCTAATTGCAGCTGGATGGGGAACCGGTCGGTCAATATCAAGTGATGAATATCAAGTAATCGAGGCTTGGAAAGTATTGTTACAAAGTTTTATCAGCTTACAAACAGTAACCAACAAAATGACATTTAAGGAAGCATTATCATGTTTACATCGACTAGCTTCAGATAGAATTTTTCAGGTTCAGACGAAGTCCGCACCAATACAAATTCTTGGCTTATATGAAAGTATTGGATTAAATTTTGATTTTTTGTGGATAATGAATATTCATGATGAGGTTTGGCCAATGGCACCACGTCCAAATCCATTTATACCATTACAGATACAAAAAAAATTCGGTTTGCCTCATGCCAGCTGGGAACGTGAATTAGTAATTGCAAAACAAATTACAAAAAGACTGAAAAATTCTGCCAGGAATGTTGTATTTAGTTATCCCGCTAAAAATGGTGTTTTAGATTTACGATGTAGTCCATTGATCAAGGCATATGAAAAAACCACAAAACAAGCATTATCTCTAACATCAAATCCGTTATGGTTACAGGTAATTAAACAACATTCTAAACAGGAAAAGTTAGAAAGTGACACAGTTGTGGGTGTAAGTTCTGAAAAAGTATCTGGTGGAAGTACAATTTTCAAAAATCAGTCTTTATGTCCGTTTCGAGCATTTGTTGAAAATCGCTTGCACGCAAAACCCATGCGTAAAACTCAACCCGGATTAGATGCCATGAAACGTGGTAGTTTGTTACATATTGTATTAGAAAGATTCTGGAAGACAATTACGAATCAAGATCAACTTAAATCTAAATCTACTCAACAGCTTGAAATAATAATTAATCACTGCATAAATGAAGCAATTACAGAAATGGCAACAAGTTCACCCGATACGTTTAGTGATTGTTTTACACGAATTGAAAAACAACGTTTATTAAAACTAACATTGAATTGGCTCGAGCTTGAAATATTACGAGCTCCTTTTAAGGTGCTTGATACTGAACGTGAAATAACGATAAATGTTAACGGTGTTAAAGCACATTTGTTTATAGATCGGGTTGATGAACTGGAAAATGGCCATCAAATGGTAATTGATTATAAAACCGGGCAAGTATCACCTGCTGACTGGTTTGGTGAACGTCCAAATGATCCGCAGCTACCGCTATATAGTATGGCTTATGGTGATAATTTATCGGCAGTGTTATTTGCACAAATAAAAACAGGTGATGTTAAATTTAATGGTGTAGTTGAACAATCTGATTTAATTCCGGATTTACCATCAAAATATATTAAAAATTTGAAAGAAGCTACTGATAACTGGCCAAAAGTATTAACAGAGTGGGAAACAGTAATAAAATCACTGGCAAATAATTTTATACAGGGTCACATCGAAATTGATCCAAAAAATGGATTGTCAACATGTAAAAAGTTATATTGTGAATTATCAGCGATATGTCGCATTAATGAATTAATTCAAAAAAATGGTCCAGGTAGCAGTGACCAAAAAGGGAACGAATAAATGAGTAATTCATTGGTAAGTCGCCCGGTAGATATTGATGCTCGTGATAGAGCCTTAGATGCTGATAAATCATTCATAGTACAAGCACCGGCTGGCTCAGGGAAGACGGGTTTATTAACACAGCGTTATTTAAAATTACTATCTATAATAAATAAACCCGAAGAAATTATTGCAATTACCTTTACGCGCAAAGCTGCTGGTGAAATGCGCGATAGAATTTTAGCGGCCTTAAATTTTGCTTCTGAAACCGATTCTGAACCTGAAGAAAACTATCAGAAAAAAACCTGGATTCTTGCACGCGCAGCATTAGCACAAAATAACAAAAAGAACTGGAATTTGCTTGAGCACACTGGTCGATTACGAGTTCAAACCATTGATTCATTATGCACTGAATTAGCGCGACAATTACCGTTATTATCTGAATTTGGTGCAGTGCCCGGTATTATTGATGATGCCTCCAATTTATATAACGAAGCTGCTCTGGAAACGTTAGGTTTTCTGGAATCAAAGGATATAATTTATTCCTGGGTTTCTGATGCATTGGCTAATTTATTACAGCATCAGGATAACCGTATGGATAAGGTGCAAGAGTTAATTGCGGCTATGCTGAGTCGACGTGATCAATGGTTACGCCATGTTGCAGATTTGCAACATCCACAATTACGTCGAGATGAAATAGAGCCTGTTTTAAAACGCATTGTTGAAGATGCACTAATGAGTCTTAACGAAATTATCCCCGATATCATAAAACAACAATTACCTGATTTAATTCGTTTCGCAGCTGAAAATGTCGCAGAAGATTCTGCAATAAAGTCCTGTCTGGATTTACAATCAATACCAACTCCTGTTATTGAAAATTTAACACAATGGAATGCGATTGTTGAATTATTATTAACTGATAAAGGACAATGGCGTAAGTCAATAAACAAAAAAAATGGTTTTCTTGCAGTTTCAGATGCAACAGATAAAGAAGAGAAAGAATTATTTAAAGTAAAAAAACAGGAAATGAAGAAATTATTGGAGGATATTTCAGATTTAGATTATTTTGAGGAAAAATTAGCATATTTACAAATATTACCTCACTACGAATACACAAATGATGAATGGAATATATTAGAGTCTTTATTTAAAGTATTATTATTTTCAGCAGCGCAGTTGCGCATTGTCTTTAGTTCTCATGGACAGGTTGATTTCATTGAAATGTTATTAGCAGCAAAAAGAGCATTGGGAGATAGTGATTCACCAACGGATCTATCTCTTCGACTGGATTATCAATTAAAACATTTGTTAGTCGATGAATTTCAAGACACTTCGCAAAATCAATTTGATTTATTTACTCAGCTCACAGCCGGTTGGCAACAAGGTGACGGACGAAGTTTATTTTTAGTTGGTGATCCCATGCAATCTATTTATCGGTTTCGGGAGGCTGAAGTTGGGTTATTCATTCAGGCATGGAACAATGGTATAGGCAATGTCGCTTTGGAATCATTAAATCTGACAGTTAATTTTCGTTCACAAAAAGCGATTATTGATTGGGTTAATGATAAATTTCCGATTATATTTCCCCAAAAAAATGATAAAACAGCAGGTTCGATAACCTACACTAAGTTTGAAGCATTTAAGCCAGTAAGCAATAACACTGCAGTGCAACTACACTCATTGTTCAACCGGAATGACATTGATGAAGCGGAATTAATCGTTAACCTGATAGAGCAGGAAAAACAGAAAATTCCAGATGGCAGAATAGCAATACTCTGTCGTAATAAATCACATTTAGTAGAAATTATATCGTTATTAAATAAAAAAATGATACCATATCAGGCTGTCGAAATTAATGTGTTGAATACTCAGCCAGTGGTACAAGACTTATTATCATTGACTAAATCTATGTTACATCTTGCCGATCGAATTTCATGGTTAGCGTTATTACGAGCACCATATATTGGTTTGACATTAAGTGATATTCATAAACTCACATTTGAGAGTCCAACAAAAACAGTTTTCCAGTGTTTGAAAACTGAATCTCTAATGCAAAAGTTAAGTACAGAAGGGCAACAGCGATTAAGTAGAGTTCTACCTTTACTCGAAATTAATTTAAAAAATAAACAACGTAAAAATTTACGAACATGGATTGAGGGTTTATGGATGGCGCTAGGAGGTCCAGCTTGTTGTGAAACAGATACGATATTGGCAGATGCAGAAGTTTATTTTCAGTTATTAGAGTCTCTGGATGGTGAGCAAGATCTATTAGATGCCGAATCATTAGAAAAGTATTGTCAGAAATTATTTGCGTTGGCAGATATTCAAGCTAGTGACCAATTACAATTGATGACAATTCATAAATCCAAGGGGCTGGAATTTGAAACAGTAATTATTCCGGGCTTGGGTAAAGCAACCGTTAGTGATAAATCCAGATTACTCTATTGGTGCGAACGAACTAGTCCTTCAGGTAATCCTGAACTTGTTTTTGGTCCTATTAAATCTGTATGGAATGAAAAAAATAAAACAACCCAGTATTTAAAGTCACTCGAACAAGAAAAAATAGATTACGAAGTTGGTCGTTTATTATATGTGGCAGTAACAAGGGCTAAACTAAATTTACATTTAGTAGGACATGTTAACGTCAAATCCGATGGCAGTTTGAGTAAACCAGCAAACAATAGTTTATTGTCACAATTGTGGCCAATAGCTGAGAAACAATTTTTAACTGAATTCGAATTATTAAATCAAGTTGATAATGTCGATAATGAATCAGATGAAATCATAAATGCTGTTCAATTTAGAGATGTTTCGCGGTATCGATTGATTAGTAACTGGAAATGTCCAGCACCTCCGAAGGATATTGAGATTACATGCATGACAGCTATATTGGAAACAAGTGATATTGATTTGGAGTTTGATTGGGCGAGTGACACAGCAAAACATGTAGGATCTGTTGTTCATCGAATATTCGAGCAATTATCCAGTAATAGTAATTTAACAACAGATGTTAGTAAAATTACTAATAGCAGTAAAATAATGCTTAAACGTTTAGGTGTTGTTGAACAACATTTAGAGTCGGCAATCGAAAAAGTTAAAACAGCAGTTAAAAACATATTGGCTGATAAACGGGGGCAGTGGATGTTATCAAATAAACATCAGGATGCAAAATCAGAATATAAAATCACAGGTGTTATTAATGATGAAATTCGACATATGATAATCGATCGAACTTTTATCGATGAAAACAACGTGCGTTGGGTAATTGATTATAAAACCGGTAGTCATCAGGGCGGTGATCTTGATGTGTTTCTGGATAGAGAACAAGAACGTTATTTTTCCCAACTACAGTCTTATGCACGGGTTATGCAATTAATGGATAACAGGGAAGTTAAAATGGCTTTGTATTTTCCAATGATGCAACAATGGCGGGAGTGGTGAACCTGGATTGCACAGTTGAATAATCTTACGAAGGATGAATACTTAAAAATTGTAAACTAAAGACTAGCCTGGATACACCTTAATATATTGTAATCATATTCTTCATTTAATGCTTCGAAAACAGGTTTTAGTATGTGATTGTCATCAGAAAATAAATTAAACGCGTTTACGATTTCATCAAACTCCGTATCATCAAGTTCAATAACAGTTCGTACATCAAGTATTCCCATTTCAATAGCATCGGATAAATGGGAATAAATTGTACTGGTTTTTAAATTTCTCTGGTGTGCTATTTCATCTATGTTTTTGCAACTTTGAAAATGGTATAATGTATTATTAACCGAGTCACTTAAATTATTGATTAATATCTCTGGTAGCAGGTTTTCTAATATAATATCAAGAAAATCAGAACCAAATTTTTCCAGTTTCTTTTCACCAACACCTGAAATATGCAACATATCATTTAATGTTTTCGGACGTTGTTTTGCCATTTCAATCAGGGTAGTGTCGTGAAAAATAATATAAGGTGGTACTGATAATTCTTTTGCGAGACGCGAACGCTGTTCTCGAAGTGTTTTAAATAAATTTTCATCAGCATCTTTTAGAGTGCCCTGTATCGAAGAAGATTGAGTAGTTGTGGATTTTTTAGCAGATTTTCTGTCTATTTTTTGTTGTTGTCGTAATTCAAGTTTAATTTCGCTGCGTAATAATGGCCTTGCTTGCTCAGTTAAAAGTAATGAACCATAACCATTAACATCAACATGAATATACCCGAGTGAAATTAATTGTCTGAAAACACCACGCCATTCGGTCGCATTTAACTCCGTACCGATGCCAAATGTTGATATTTGATCATGACGAAAATTACGTATACGATCAGTATTTTTTCCAAGTAGAACATCAATTAAATAATTAACACCAAATCGTTGATCTGTCCGAATAATGCATGACATTGCTTTTTGAGCAGCTTCAGTACCATCCCATGTTTTGGGTGGTGTTAAGCAACTATCACAATTACCACATGGTGTCGTAAGTTGTTCCTCAAAATAGGCTAATAATGTTTGACGACGACATTTAGTTGATTCGCATAATCCTAACATGGCGTCGAGTTTATGCTGTGTTACTCGTTTGTATTGTTCATTACCGTCTGATTCTTGCATCATTTGACGTAAAAATATTACGTCTTGAAGTCCATATGACATCCAGGCATTTGCAGCTGCACCATCACGACCAGCTCGGCCGGTTTCCTGATAGTAAGCCTCAATGCTTTTGGGTAAAGATAAATGTGCAACAAAACGAACATCGGGTTTATCAATACCCATTCCAAATGCAATTGTTGCAACTATAATCACACCACTTTCACGTAGAAAACGTTTTTGATTTTTTTGCCGAACGTTTGCAGGCAGTCCAGCATGATAGGCTAGAGCAATTCGCCCTTTGTGTACTAACCAGTCTGTGGTTTGATCCACTTTTTTACGTGATAAACAATAAACAATACCAGCATCTTCTGAGTGATTTTGCTCCAGAAACAACCACAATCGATCCCGTGAATTTTGGCCTTCACTAATGGTATAACGAATATTCGGGCGGTCAAAACTATTAATAAAAATTTTTGCATGTTGAAGTTGTAATTGCGATATTATTTCGTCTCGCGTTCTTTTGTCCGCTGTTGCTGTTAATGCGACACGAGGTACGTTTGGAAAACGTTGGTGTAAAATACTGAGTTGTTGATATTCTTTTCTAAAATCATGACCCCATTGCGATACACAATGTGCTTCATCAATAGCAAATAACGACACTGGTATTTTACCGAGTAAGGTTAAAGTTCTTTCTAATAATAAACGTTCAGGTGAAATATATAAAATATCGATATTACCGGCCAATAATTCTTTTGTTATTATATTTTGTGTCGCACTGTCCTGGCTGGAGTTTATGTAAACAGCATTTATACCTGTTTGCTTTAGTGATTCAACCTGGTCATGCATCAGCGCAATGAGTGGAGATATAACAACACCGGTTCCTTCGCGAACCATACTTGGAATTTGATAACATAAGGACTTACCACCACCCGTCGGCATTAGTACAAGAGCATCTTTGTTATTTATTAGCGCTCTAATGATATCTGCTTGCTGGTGTCGAAATTCAGAATAACCAAATGTATTCTTTAAAATTTCATGGGCTTCTTGCATATTTTACGTATCTATTAAATAAAAAAGCCAGAGAGTAACTCTGGCTTTAATTTTACGGTTGGCAATTTATTACTACTCAATCGTGACTTTAGCGTCTTCTAAAATAACATCATAAAGGTAGCCATAACCAAAATCTTTGTTAATTGCGATTTTTCCATCAACAACAATCGTATCACCAACTTCAGCTTTACCATCGGTCGTAATAGTTAAGTCCCCACCGGTGCTACTGTCTTTTATATGTATCCAGTTTTTATTCATTACTTGTTCAGTGTATTTAATTACTTTTCCACGAATCTTTACAGATTTCCCATCAAGATCTTTTTTCTGTTTCAGAATATCATCAATAGTTTTACCATTTTCTGCTTTCTTAATGCCTTTGATCGGTTCAGATTTTTTAGCAGCCGCAGTTACGTGCTCATTTGGGGTCGTTGAATCTTCACTTGAAATTTTCATTTTATCCTTATCCATACCGGCATGTGGATCAGCTGAACCTGATTTCGCCATGTCGGGGTTAGATTTATTAGGCATTTCAGCTGTTTTCATATTACTACCATCACCGGTTACTATTTTTCCAGTAAAATAAATAATTTTAAATTCACGTTTAAGGGCATCACTTTTGAAATTATTCATAGGCATTGGTGGGCTAATAGTAACGGTGCTACCGACAGTAACATTGGTTTTAGGTCCTGCAATCCATTTGGATTCACCATTTACCGATAGAGATATATAAGTATAACCACCACCATCCATTGTTTCTTTCACTACACCTGTAATTAAATCACCATTATCAGTTTGAGCTGCTTTTTTTGATGCATCGTCTTCATCTGCATGACAGGCGGTTAATAAGCTGATTATTAATGCATTGATGATAATTATTTTATTAATATTTTTAATCACTTTCGAATACTCCATTTTGATCGATATGATGATCGATACTTACTATATAGTCCCGACTAAAAGTAAATTTTGACTTTTGTGTATTATTAATAGTACTTGATTGGGTATATTTAGGACAGGAATTTTCCTGAATTGAGAGTTATTGTCATTTTCTGTTTAAAATAATATGGACATTAATATTATTTATATGTAACTAAAAGCAAAGGTATACTACATAAATGACATATTTATCCCTCTGATTGTTGTTTTGTTTTAGAAATTACTAATTTATGAGACAATACGGCGCTTTTACATCATCACATCCATTTGGAGTTTATATTTTGATTTCTACAGCTAATATCACGATTCAATTTGGTGCAAAACCATTGTTTGAAAATATCTCGGTCAAGTTTGGTGAGGGTAATCGATATGGTCTCATTGGTGCCAATGGATGTGGTAAGTCTACGTTTATGAAGATTCTGTCAGGTAAGCTTGAGCAAACAGCTGGAACAGTCGCGCTTGATCAAGATGAAAGTTTTGCAGTACTAGGACAGGATCAATTTGCGTTCGAAGAATTCAATGTCATCGATACAGTTATAATGGGTCATAATAAATTGTGGGTTGTGAAGCAGGAACGTGATCGAATTTACGCCTTACCTGATATGAGTGAAGAGGAGGGCATGAAGGTTGCGGAGCTTGAAGTCGAATTCGCTGAAATGGATGGCTATACTGCAGAAGCGCGTGCTGGTGAATTACTCTTGGGCTTGGAGATTCCGATTGAACAACATAATGGTTTAATGAGTGCGGTAGCACCGGGTTGGAAATTGCGAGTTCTGTTAGCCCAGGTGTTGTTTGCTAATCCGGATATTTTATTACTCGATGAACCAACAAATAACCTGGATATTAATACTATTCGATGGTTAGAAAATATTTTAAACGAACGAAATACTACCATGATAATTATTTCGCATGATCGTCATTTTTTAAATAGTGTTTGTACCCATATGGCAGATCTGGATTATGGTGAGTTACGAGTTTATCCTGGTAATTATGATGAATATATGATTGCAGCAACACAAGCGCGAGAACAATTATATTCCAGTAATGCCAAGAAAAAGGCACAAATAGTAGAATTACAAGCTTTTGTTAGTCGGTTCTCTGCCAACGCCTCAAAAGCAAAACAGGCAACCTCTCGAGCAAAACAAATTGATAAAATAAAATTAGAGGATATAAAAGTATCAAGTCGAGTGAATCCTTTTATTCGATTTGAACAGGATAAGAAATTATATCGACGTGCATTGGAAGTTGAAGGATTAACAAAATCATTTGATAATATTCCACTTTTTGAAGGACTTGATTTAAACATTGATGTAGGAGAACGTATCGCAATTATTGGTCCAAATGGAATTGGTAAAACAAGCTTGTTAAAATGTCTGGTTGATGAATTAGAATTGAACGGAGGTAAAGTAAGCTGGTCTGAAAATGCTACCATAGGATATTTTGCACAAGATCATTCTGCAGATTTTGAGCAAGAGACAAATCTATATGACTGGATGTATCAGTGGAAACAAGAAAAAGATGATGAACAAGTAATTCGCGGAATTTTAGGTAAAATGTTATTTTCTCAGGATGATATAAAAAAATCTGTTAAAGTAATATCGGGTGGTGAGCAGGGTCGAATGTTATTTGGTAAATTGATGTTACAAAAAGATAATATTCTGGTGATGGATGAACCGACTAATCATCTTGATATGGAATCAATTGAATCTCTCAATACGGCATTAGAAAATTATCCTGGAACCTTGATTTTTGTTAGTCATGATCGTGAATTTGTGTCATCTGTCGCTACTCGAATTATTGAAATGACACCGAACAAGATTGTGCAGTATGGTGGTGGATATGAACAGTATTTAACCACTCAACATATTGAATAAATGTCGTACAATTTTATCGATAATCAATTTATAATTTTTAATTATATCAGCATAAAACTAGAGTTTTTACAATACTTGGAGTAATCTGCAGTTAGGTACATGTTAATTAAGCATTTTACAGAAGTCCCTCACAAATTAACTCCTGTTAAATTGCACAGCATGATTTGTAATTTATTGATCTAGAGGTAATATTTATGGCTACGGGCACTGTTAAATGGTTTAACAATACCAAAGGTTTTGGGTTTATCGCACCTGATGATGGTAGTACAGATGTATTTGTACACTTTTCTGCAATAAAAATTGAAGGATATAAAAAACTTGATGAAGGGCAAGCAGTTACTTTTGAAGTAGAAACAGGACCGAAAGGACCACAAGCAACTCAAGTGACCACAAGCTAATAAGTGTGAGTAGTTTACCTTATCTAATAACCCTGTCTTCACGGCAGGGTTTTTTTATGGCTTTTTTAGCAAGGATCAATTTGTATTCGGTATACACCTAATAAAACTTCATCACCGGGATGCAAAATGTGAGTACCGATTCGCTTACCATTAACAAATGTACCGTTAGTGCTTCCTAAATCTTCAATATACGATGCTTGAAAATAGGTGAATATTCTTGCATGGTGTTTACTAACACGTTCTTCATTAATTTTAATTTTATTATCTTTAGCACGGCCAAGAGTAATGATTCCCGGAATCAGACGAAGTGTTAGATCGGGTTGTGGAATCGAAGTTTTTGTTATAGTGTTGCTTAGCATCGCTTTGCACCTAATTAATTATAAAAAATGTCCTATTCTAAAATAAGTATATCGAAAGCTTTTGAGAAAAAAAGTAGAATTTTTGTATGTAAAATGTGAAATATTCACAAAATGTCTATATGCAGGTATATTTTTGTTTTATACAATAATTATTT
>JBGMQW010000077.1:0-15001 GCA_048060815.1 Thiohalomonadales bacterium
GGCTCAGGTATTGTTGTTGTAAAAAATCCAGGGCTATAAAGATCACTGGTGAACACCAAATTAACATCTTCTACAAATGGAACCAGGCTTCCAATAGCATGTATATTGGGCACATCAAGTATTCTTACCTTACGATTACCATCATTTAGTATAAAATCGTCTCCAGATTCCACCTCTTTGATAGTGACATCAACCGGTAGATTAGCGTAACTATCTGGATGTATTGTATGAGGTGCTTTAAAAATTGCTTCATAATGATCTTTAGTTTGACTACCTACAATTAATGTTGCACCAATCGCACCATAAGCGCGAATACCACCGATGTGATCATTATGAAAATGCGTTACAACAAGGTATTTAACGGGTTTTGCTGGCCACCGTTGTTTAATTGCATTAATCACGACTTGAGAACGTTCTTCGTATAATGGCGCTTCAGTTACAATTAAATAATCCGCCATTTCGATGATCATACTATTATGTGTTGGTGCAGTCGCAAAAAATACCTTTGGTGCAACTTCAATAATCTCAAGCGTAGCACTCGTGCGTTGGTCCAAATCAAAAGGAATACCGACAGGCAAGAATCGGTTAAACCACTGTGAAGATCGAACGCCCCATGCAAATTGTTCCAGATTAAAATCGATCATTAACTCTGCCGGGATAGCAAACAATTGTGGATCTGCTGTTACAGTTAAATTAAAAGACGAACGATGTTCTACATTAATAACACGACTATTTATTCTGTGTATTAATGTAGTTGGAACCTTAATGCCATTGGTTTCTATCCAGTCACTAAAACTAATTTCCCAAATTGTATCACCATAAATAGTATCATCTTCTAATGTTTCAACTTTAGTGGGGAGATTACTATCACTGTCAATAAACACACGAATTAACTGATTCCAACCGGATATACTAATTACATGTTGTTTTCGGCCATTATATTCTGCATTTCCAAGATATTTTACTTGATCAGAATTTTGTTTAGCGCGATGAATTAAAGCAAGAGGTGAACTGACAACATTTTGTTTTATGTGTGCCCCTAAACGAGTAGATGACATTGGCATTTGTGGTGGACCACCGATTAATGCAACGCCTAATATAGCACCATGATCGCCATTAACAATTTCGGTATATTCTTTTATTCCAGGAAACACAAATAAATCTTTATTTGTCCACTCAGTTCGTGATTGTTGTTTTACCAAAGATTTAATCTGTGTATATTGGAAATCAACAATTTGAATAAATTCACCACCAGGTTTATACGCCTGCTCAGGTTCAAAGCGACTACCAGTTGCATTAAATTCAATCGTTTTTAAGTTTAAAATATTCTTTAAACCACCCATTGCCTGAGCCATTTGAGATAATTTATCATAACCTGATATACTATCTTTTGGCTTCACATCAGCCAGTGCTGCATTGGAAAATGCTAACACTAATGCACTTATTAAACTCAATAAAAATCGATATTTATTCATAATTTATTTTCCTGTTTAATTAAATTGTTTTCGACGTAACCAGTCGGCAATAGCAAGTCCAATTGATTCTGGTTGATCTTCTTGTACATAATGGAAACCTTGCCCAATATATTTCGTTTCTAATTCTTTAAGATTATTTACGTACCAATTAAAAACTTCAGGAGTCACTATTCCACCCGGTGAAGCATAAAGGAATAATTTTGGTATCTCCGTTTTAATCATAAACTTTTTAATTTGATAAAACGTCTCAGTAACATCAACAGGTACACCTTCAACAGGTAATTGCTGCGGCCACATCCATATCGGTAATCGAGATTCTGCGTCTGGATAAGGTGCACGGTAAACTGACATTTCAGACTCAGTTAATGACCGGTTAACAAATTCAGGAATTAATTCTTCAACAAAAAAGTTTTGATTTATAATTAAATCATACCCAACAACAGGATCACGTACAGTATTAATAAAGTTACGCATAGTATCCGGTAAACTAGTAACATCGGTAATTGGAAATACCGGTGGTAAAGCACCTTCCATAAAAACAAGTCCTTTGACCTTATCAGGATGATTTCGTGCATAATTAAATCCAATTGCTGCACCCCAGTCATGTACAACAAGGGTAATATCGTGCAGATCTAAATTATTTATAAATTGTTCGATATACTGATAATGTTCCTCAAATGTATAAGCTATATCTGGTTTATCTGATTTTCCCATTCCAATAAGATCAATCGCTATAACACGACCATAGGATTTTGCATATGGTAAAATATTGCGCCATAAATAAGAAGATGTGGGATTCCCATGAAGAAATACTATTGGCTTACCACGACCAATTTCGACATAGTGCATTTTTGAACCACGAACATCCAGATATTTACTGGTAAATGGAAACTTTGCGGATATACCTGGCCGAGGTAGTTTATAACTGTATGGATCAATTGTTGGTGCTGCCGTTGCTATACTAATAGAATTAGTAACAAGCATCATTAACCCTAAATAATATTTAATAAGTTTTACCGATAAAATAGGTAAACTAGAATTTTTTAAAATTCTATATAACATATATGTAACTCCTTATAAGATTTTTTTGGTATTATGACTAATATCTAAAGCAATAACTTGCTTATGCTTGCTTTTAAATAAATTGTTTAAATAATATAATTCGTCAATGTTTTTATTTCAATATGCAATATTGCAAAGTGATTACGCAAATACGCACAGTGTATCAATAATTATGAACTTAATTTTAAAACATTAGATGTGTTACAAAAAGTTACAATATATTTTTCTATATTGTTCATTAATAGGCTTGAATAATCAGCTCAATTATTAAAATTATTTATCGAGTTTAATTATAATTTAGAGTAACTGAAGTAAATAAGATTAATGAAGTAGCAGTACGGTTGCCTGCTAATTTTCCAAATTAGATACCTATCATTTGTAGGCTGATAAATCTACCCGATGAATTCTTTCACAATTCGTTTTCTTGATAACCGATACACAAAATATCCAATTATCATTATCAATAATATACCCAGGATAAACAGTTGAGTGTATGTTAAGCTAGGCTGATTAATCGCAATAATTAATTTATCTGGTGTTAAATACTCTTCAATAGCATTATCCAGATCTTCAGTAGTAACGGATTTAATTTCTAACTCGATATCATCAAATTTTCCTTTGCTCTCATATTTTCTCCAATAACTGGAATATATACTTGCAAATGATTCGTTGCTTTCCGTACCCATTGATAAATTTAACAAATAAAATTCTTTTATTTTATTTAATTTTTTTGCACTGAATTTTGACTTTCGAAGATCATTAATAATTGTATGGAACACGTCAATTGTTTTATTTATATCACTTACTTCAACGTCGGCATATAACGAAAGTTCACCTTCCTCATCACTACTAAAATAGCTCGCATATGGTCTATATGATAAACCATACTTTATTCGTACAATGTTATACATTTCATTTGCAATGAATTGCTTTAATATTATTAGTGTCATTTTGTCTTTAGATTCAGATCCGGCAACTCGATAAAGGAATGTCACTGTGGCTTCATTGCTAAAAAGTGGTTTTAAGGTTGATTTAACTGTTTTTGTTTTAATTTCGGGGTAATTATGATCCACAGTTCGACGATTTACTGGTTTAGTTTTTAATTTTCCAAATGTAGCTTTTATAGTATTTAGTACTTTTTTTTCGTCAAAATTACCCACGACAAATACTGCCATATTATTTGGAACATAATATTTTTGGTGTGCATTTAATATTGTTGTTTTGGTTATATTTTCGAAATAATCCATATTTCGACAATATTCATCTGCTGTATAGATGGTTTCATATGCTTTATAAATACCGTCTTTAAAGATATTTTTTGTATATAACCACCGTAAAATATCACTTGATTTACCATCGCCTTCACGATAAATAATATCTTTGGTCGTTTTTACATTTCTTTCAGAAATTATAGAGCCTGTTAACATTTCAAAATAAGTATTTAAAGCGGATATTGTAAATTTACTATGCACATTAATTTCATAGGTGGTTTGGTAGTCACCTGTTGTTGCGTTAGTAACACCACCGTATTTCTTAAATAATTCATCGAGTTCAATTTCTGTGTGTGTTTTTGTACCGGTGAATAGTAAATGTTCCAGGTAATGTGCGGTTTCTCTTGTTTCACACGGATAGTCTTTACTACCGAATTTTACTGCAATTTTGATAGAAGCTTTTCTAGCATGATAACGGGGTTTTAAATAAACCTCTAAACCGTTTGCTAGTTGATAATAATTAACTTTGAATAGATCATTTGCTGTGTAGGTTTCTGCTTGAAGTGTGTTAATTAAAAATATGCTGAAGAGCATTACAATGGTTTTTATTATCTTAAAGGCCATTTTTATTATTTTGCCATAGTTTGTGGTGGTATGTATTTTACTAGAAAATTCTGTCTTCAATTCTACTCAATGATTGATTATGTAATTAAAGTATAGATTACATTTAATCATTAATTTTATAAATTATTTGCCCTCACCCCAGCCCTCTCCCAAAAAGGGAGAGGGTGTTTGATTTGTGGTTGGATGTTGTCTATTTTTATTGGGAGTTTTTGAGGTTTTAAACATAAAAAAACCACATTAATTGATATAGTTTTTTTAATATGGTGCGCCTTAGGCTTTTCAAACGCTATTTATCTATTTTTGTCGGGCGTTCTTGAGGTTCTAAAATACAAAAACCCACATTAATTAATGCAGGTTTTTTTAATATGGTGCGCCTGGAGCGATTCGAACGCCCGACCCCCTAGTTCGTAGCCAGGTACTCTATCCAGCTGAGCTACAGGCGCATAAACTGATTATGCTTTTAGTGCTTTTGATTCCGGTTGCGAACTATACACTAAATTTGCTTTTATTACTTAAAACTTGAATAAGAATGGCGGAGAGCGAGGGATTCGAACCCTCGAACAAGTTACCCCGTTACGCCCTTAGCAGGGGCGCGCCTTCAGCCGCTCGGCCAGCTCTCCTTTCTTATTCTTAACATTATTCTAAATCACTTAACTTATAAATCAGGCAGTTAATGATATAGAGCTGGGTATTATAAACCATTCACCCAAAATACAAAACCCAGTGAATGCTACCGCTGGGTTTTATTTTGCACAATTTTGAGACTTGAATTTTGAGTCAAGTCGAGTATTGCCAACTTTTATCAAGGTCTTGATGTCTTAAATTGGGGAGGAATTGCTTTTATTTATTATTATTAGCTTGTTCTTTTTCGAGCTGAATTCGTTGATAAATTTCTTCTCGATGTACCGAAATTTCTTTGGGCGCATTAACGCCAATACGGACTTGATTGCCCTTTACGCCAAGGACGGTAACCGTTACGTCATCGCCTATCACTAATGTTTCTCCAACTCGTCTTGTCAATATCAGCATGACTGGGGGCTCCTCACAAACCTTAATTTATTATTCGTTCCATGGTATTCCATGTGTGTACCTTCTAATGTCGACCATTTAACCTAAATCTTTAATCAATTTATTATTTAACTATAGGTAAATAATACACTTATTTCTTAATTATGCTTCCTGCTCTAAACCAAAAGCACTATGAAGTGCTCGTACACCTAGTTCCAGGTACTTTTCATCGACTACCACAGATACCTTTATTTCTGAGGTAGCAATCATTTTTATGTTAATCCCTTCTTTAGCAAATGTTTGAAACATTTGGCCTGCTACACCGGCATGGGATCGCATTCCGACACCAACCAGAGAAATTTTTACTATAGTGTCATCTCCGACAACTTCACGCGCCCCTAGTTCCTTTGATACATTATTGAGCACTTTTAATGCTTTTTTATACTCATTACGATGTACAGTAAACGTAAAATCTGTTGTACCATCGGCGGCTATATTCTGGATAATCATATCCACTTCGATATTAGCATCACCTATCGGTCCTACTATATGATAGGCAACTCCGGGGGTATCTGGTACACCCAATACAGTTAATTTCGCTTCGTCTCGATTAAACGCAATACCTGAAATAACAGGTTGTTCCATGTCACCTTCCTCTAAACTAATCAGCGTTCCTGGTCCATCTTCAAATGAAGATAATACACGTAATGGGACATTGTATTTCCCTGCAAATTCTACTGCTCGAATTTGTAATACTTTGGAGCCTAAACTCGCCATTTCAAGCATTTCTTCAAAAGTAATTCGATCTAGTCGTTTTGCTTTTGGTTCTACCCGTGGGTCAGTAGTATAAACTCCGTCCACATCAGTATAGATTTGACATTCATCGGCTTTTAATGCCGCGGCCATTGCTACAGCAGTGGTATCTGAACCACCTCGTCCCAAAGTAGTTATATTGCCATTTTCATCTATACCTTGAAAACCAGCGACAATGACGACTTTACCGTCTTTTATATCTTTTGTAGCATTTGCTTCATCAATGTCCAATATGCGTGCTTTGGTAAACACGCCATCCGTTAATATCTTTACCTGCGAACCAGTATACGACTTTGCAGGACAACTCATATTATTCAGAGCCATACTCAACAGGGCAATAGTTACTTGCTCTCCGGTTGATACCAATACATCAAATTCACGTGCATCGGGAAAATCTGTAATTTCATTTGCTAAACTAATCAGTCGATTGGTTTCACCACTCATTGCTGACACTACGACAACAATATCATCACCTTTATCGCGAGCAGCTTTAACGCGTTTTGCTACTGCTAATATCCGCTCGACAGTCCCGACCGATGTGCCACCGTATTTCTGTACTATTAGTGCCATCTGCTTAAATTCTAGACATAATCTAAACGACATGGATTAAACACTAAATTACACCAATTGTTAAGAGGAAAAAAGACTTTTATATCCATATCTATCCATTAATTATCATTTAGTATCATTTAGTATCGATTCAACCCATTTTGGTACAGAATCGAGTGCACTATCAAGTTTTGATGGATCATTACCACCCGCTTGTGCCATGTCAGCCCGACCTCCACCTTTACCACCAACTTGTTCCGCAACCATTTTAACCAGGTCACCCGCTTTTAAAACATTGGTTTTATCATCGGTAACTCCAGCAACTAAACTTATCTTTTCACCATTAATCGTTGCTAAAATAACTGCGGCACTACCGAGTTTGTTTTTAATTTGATCCAGGGTTGTTCGCAATCCTTTTACATCCATATTTTCGAGTTTAGTTGCGAGTACTTTAACACCGTTAACATCGATGGCTAATTTAGCAATATCACTACCAGCCGAACTGGCTAATTTATTTTTTAATCGCTCAACTTCTTTTTCGAGCTTACGATTGCTGTCGAGTACTTGTTGCACTTTTTTATTTACATCATCCCGGTTGCCTTTTAGCATGTTTGCAATATGCGTTAATGTGGCTTCACCTTGATTGATGTAGTGTAACGCTTTTTGTCCTGCTACGGCTTCTATTCTTCTTACTCCTGCTGCAATTCCGGATTCAGATAAAATTTTAAAAATGCCGATATCACCTGTGTGGGTAACATGAGTGCCTCCACACAATTCCACCGAAAAATCACCCATCGATAATACCCTCACCTTATCACCGTATTTCTCACCGAACAATGCCATTGCACCACTCGCAACAGCTTCATCTTGAGCCATAATATTGGTTTCGATCAAATGATTTGATCGTATGTGATCGTTTACCAATGTTTCAATTTGTAACAATTGTTCGGGTGAGATCGCTTCAAAATGAGAAAAATCGAAGCGAAGATGTTTTAAGTTAACCTCGGAGCCTTTTTGATTTACGTGTTCGCCTAGTACTTGCCTTAATGCCGCGTGTAATAAATGTGTTGCTGAATGATTATAGGCTGTATCTTGCCGTGCTTGTGGATTAACATTTAATTTTAACTTATCACCAACACTAACGTCACCTTTGCTGACATAAACAACATGGGTAAAGACATTGCCATTTTTTTGTGTGTCTAACACCTTCAGTGTTGTCGCCGCATTTATCATTTCACCTATATCACCGGCTTGTCCACCAGACTCGGCATAAAATGAAGTGTGATCCACTATCAATAAACCTTGTTGTCCTGTTGTTAATTTTTGTGTTTCTTCGCCTTCTAGGAATAACTGTGATACTTTCGCTTCATCCGTCAGGCTGTCATATCCGACAAACTCGGTTTGGCCTTCTAACTTTAAATTTGTGCCATAGTCCATTGCAAATTTATTTGAGCCTTTGGAGCGGCTTTGTTGCTGTTTCATGAGCACATCAAAGCCTGCCATATCTGTGCTTAATCCACGCTCTCGTGCGATATCTGCAGTTAAGTCACTCGGGAAGCCATAGGTATCATATAACTTAAAAATCACCTCACCGGGTATTGTTTTATCTTTTAATTGTGAAATTGCAGATTCCAGATTTACCATGCCTTGATCTAAGGTTTTTGCGAAATCCAACTCTTCTTTTTTTAATACCTTTTCAACAATAGCTTGTGATTTTTTTAGTTCCGGGAATGCATCGGCCATTTCTGTTACCAGAGCCGGTACAATTTTATAGAAAAACACATCACGCATACCCAATTTATGCCCATGACGAATTGCGCGTCTAATTATTCGACGTAATACATAACCTCGGCCTTCATTTGACGGAATGATGCCATCTACTATTAAAAAACTACAAGCTCTAATATGATCAGCTATTACTCGCAAAGAATTATTTGATGTGTCATCTACCCCGGTTATTTTAGCGATAGTTTTAATTAAATGTTGAAACAGATCAATTTCATAATTATTGTGAACATGTTGCAACACTGCGGCCAGGCGTTCCAGACCCATACCGGTATCAACACACGGTTTTTTTAATGGCTGTAATTTGCCATTTTGATCGCGGTCGTATTGCATAAACACCAGGTTCCAGATTTCGATATAGCGATCACCATCTTCATCCGGACTACCCGGTGGTCCACCGGCAACACCTTCACCGTGATCATAAAATATTTCAGTACAAGGACCACACGGTCCGGTATCACCCATTGACCAAAAATTATCTTTGGCGCCAATGCGGGTAAAACGAGCTGGATCGATATGCATTTTATTAAGCCAAATTTCTTCAGCCTCGGTGTCTTCATCAAACACTGTGATCCATAATTTTTCGGCAGGGATTTTTAGAGTTTCGGTTAGAAACTCCCAGGCATATTTAATGGCGTCTTCTTTAAAATAATCACCAAAACTAAAATTGCCGAGCATCTCAAAAAAAGTATGATGCCGTGCAGTGTAACCAACATTTTCAAGATCATTATGTTTGCCACCAGCACGAACACAACGTTGTGTGGATACCGCTCTGACATAAGGTCGGGGATCGGTGCCGATGAAGGTATCTTTAAATTGCACCATACCGGCATTGGTAAATAACAAGGTCGGATCATTACCCGGCACTAGCGGACTTGAGGCCACAATAGTGTGATCTTTTTCTTCAAAAAATGATAAAAATGCCTGACGTAATTCAGCGCTGCTTGTCATAACTACTCGTGTAATTTATTTTAGAATGCCCGGAATAAAAAGCTTGTTAGTTCTATTTAACTTGTTACAATCCTTTTTATTCTTATTTAAGTCTTTGATTACATTCCATTTTCACTGAAAAAGTGCTGAAATACAAGAGTAATTAGCTAATTCAGTATCAAAGGATGGATATTACACGAATTTTATAACAATGGGTGATTTCTCAAAATGAGTTGTGCCCGAAAGATTTCTCTTTCGAACTACTTCCGGATACGAAAAGCGTGTGAACCGCCAAGAGCGCCAAGAAAAAGATTAAAATATATTTTGTTTTTCAATTTGTACTTTCTTGTTTTACAAATGGTACGATTAAGCAGTTCTTTGCGGCAAAGATTTTTTAAGCTGAATAGTTACAGTTGTTGTTTACCTAAATAAATTTGGCATATGTTCGGCACTGTAACCCTTATTTTCCAAAAAACGTGCCTGGCGCATTTTCTCATCATAATTATCGGGTATCACATTACCAAATTTCTTTTGGCGTGTTAGTTCAGCCTGTTGCAACCAGTCTACCTGAGAGTTTCTTAAACCTTGATAGATTACACTGTCACTGACATCTTTCTGGAGTAACTCGGCCATTATTTTATTGGGACCCGAGCCCCGATTCACTCGAGATGTTATAAACATCTCGGTAAACCGTTTATCGCTCAACATGCCATTGCTAACTAAATCATCAAGTGCACTTGTTATACTGTCATTCTCATGTCCTTTTTGAATCAGCTTTTGATGCAATTCATAATAACTGTGCTCGCGATTAACTAACAAATGCACCGCATGGTGTCTTGCTTCGTTAACAGGATCAACTTCGCTATCGAATAAACTGGTTTGCTGAAAATAGTGTGCGTCCCTGGCCATTGTGGTTTATGCCTTAGCTTTGGTTTGTTTAGGTTCAATGTCGATAACAACTTCGTTATCTTCGTCTGGCTTTAAACCTGCATTTTTGTTTTTTTGATTGGCCGTAATTCTTTTTATTTCTGCATCTTCTACCGTTTTTAATAACTTGGCGCGAATTTGTTCTTCTATATCGGCTTCAATATCAGGATTGTCTTTCAGGAATTGACGCGCATTGTCTTTGCCCTGGCCAATACGCTCACCATTGTAGCTGTACCAGGAACCGGCTTTATCAACAATACCTTCATTTACCCCCATGTCGATCACTTCTCCCTGGTGTGAAATACCTTCACCATAGATGATATCGAATATAACTTGTTTAAATGGCGGTGCGACTTTGTTTTTAACGACTTTTACCCGTGTTTCATTGCCTAATATCTCATCACCCTTTTTAATGGCACCGATACGTCGAATGTCGAGTCGTACCGAAGCATAGAACTTTAGCGCATTACCTCCCGTGGTTGTTTCAGGGTTACCAAACATCACACCAATTTTCATGCGGATTTGGTTAATAAAAATGACCATAGTATTAGAACGTTTGATGTTACCGGTTAATTTTCGAAGTGCCTGTGACATTAAGCGTGCTTGTAAACCTACGTGGTGATCACCCATATCACCTTCAATTTCTGCTTTTGGGGTGAGTGCAGCCACGGAATCGATCACCACAATATCGACCGCACTGGAACGGACTAACATATCAGTGATTTCTAATGCCTGCTCACCGGTATCGGGTTGTGATACTAAAAGATCATCGATGTTGACTCCAAGTTTTTCGGCATAAATCGGATCGAGTGCATGTTCAGCATCAACAAATGCGGCTGTGCCCCCGGCTTTTTGGCATTCAGCAATGACGTGTAATGTTAATGTTGTTTTACCTGATGATTCTGGACCATAAATTTCTGTCACCCGACCTTTTGGTAAACCACCTATTCCGAGTGCAACATCCAGGCTTAGTGAGCCCGTTGAAATTACTTCGATATCACGTGCCGCACTGGAATCACCCATGCGCATGACCGAGCCTTTTCCGAATTGCTTTTCGATTTGTGATAATGCGCTTGCGAGTGCTTTACTTTTTTGATCTTCGGCCATGATTTTATTCCTTTCGGTTGGTATTCATTATTGTTGTTTGTTTTAAACTTCTAATTGTTGCTGATGTTTGTAACTTTAGACTGTACATCTTAGTATGTCAATACTTTTTATCACCTAAGTAATTATTACCCTGTAATACTTTATATTAGACAGCCGTAATTACTTGTATAATATATAATAAGATGGAGTTAAATCATGGTTATACCGACTAAGATGGCCAGTGAAGTAAAATGGGCCACGCGACAGCGATATCAATATATTGAAGTAATGGCCTTCTACACGGGTGTGGTTACCCGTAAGGATGTGGCACGAACCTTTGGAATCTCGGATGCTGCTGCCACCAAGGATTTAAAAGCCTATGGCATAGTTGCTCCCGATAATCTGATTTACAAGCAAAATGTGTTTGGTTTTGTACCAAGTACGAGTTTTGTTGAGATGTTTGCTGATTTGTCACCACATATAGTAATGTCGATGTTTGCCGCAAATTTGGCGATTCGCGGTAATCCAGAATCCGCACAAAACTGGATTTATGGTGTGACCGTGGATCAATTACCCTTACCCATTCGCCTGCCAGATAAAAATATTTGTGCACAATTAGTACGCGCCATTAAAAATAAGCAAAAACTTCAAATTCGCTATTTGTCGTTATCTGATAAAACTGATATTAAAAATGAATTAGATTCTGAAGCACTTAATTCCAGGATTATTGAACCACACTCATTAATTGATAATGGCCTGCGCTGGCATGTGCGTGCTTATAATGAACAAAGTTATGACTTTAGAGATTTTGTTTTATCGCGGATTATTGATGCGCAGTTAATTGAAACAGCTGCTGAATCCAGTGTGAAGTATGATGATGACTGGATTGAATATGTGAGTTTAAAATTAAAACCACATCCGAAACTCATTCAGCAAAAACAGGATAGTTTGTTATATGATTTTAGTGCGACTGATGATGTCATTGAATTATCAGTACGGCGTGCGCTGGTGGCTTACGTGTTACATCGATTGTCAGTAGATACTACGGTTGATCATTCTTTGAATCCGAATTCATTTCAGTTGGTGTTGGAGAATCGGGATGATATTGAATGGTTTGCGGGATGGTCGTTTATGTAGTGCAATTTTACTCTCTCCTCACTTAAGTGTTAACGGCCAACGATTTAATACTGTATAAACACTACCCTTCTCTGATAATTCAGATGACACCAATACGAATTCAGTAACCTGCCACGAAATAGGATTTATTTTACATTCTCGTTCTGGGTTTTTAACTTTTCTAACTATTGTAATATGCGGTAAATATTGTCGTGTTTCGCTTTGTAAGCCACATTTATTTTGTATTTCTTTACATGCCTGTACTAATAAATTTAAATCCTTTGTATCTGAATTTTTATTTAACCCATAACAAAGTATTTTTGGATTTTTAAAATACAGTATATTATTAAATTTTATAGAAAATGGGGAACATTTAATTTTATTGGCTTGTTCGATTAAACATGCTCTGGTTTTACTATCGATGTTACCCAGAAAAGCAAGTGTAATATGCCAGTTGCTACTTGCAACAAATTTGCCACTAATTGATTTTTTTATTTGATCGGTATTTTGTTTTATAGATTGTGTTATTTCCGCTGTTGGCCACAAGGCAAAAAACAATCGTTTGGTTGCCATTTAATTTAATTTGGCAATTTTTAATAATCCGGCTAATGCCTGTAAAACTGCCTGTCCACGAATATCGTTGCGGTTACCATTAAAAATATGCTGTTCAGTGCTCACAGTAAATTCTCCCTTGTTATTGTTTACGAATGCAAACCATACCAAACCAACCGGTTTTTCTTCAGTTCCGCCACCCGGGCCGGCTATGCCACTTATTGCAACCGAAAATGAAGCCTTGGTATGGGCTAATACACCTCGCGCCATTTCAATAACCACTTGTTCACTTACGGCTCCATAGGACTCCAGACTGTCTTTCTGGACAGAAATCATATTAATTTTGGCTTCATTGCTGTAGGTAACAAATCCACCATCAAACCATTCTGAGCTTCCGGCAAGATCAGTCAGTGATTTTGAGAGCCAACCACCTGTACAGGATTCAGCAACAGCAAGTAATTTTCCTGTTTTTAGACACGCTTTTGCCAACTGTGTAGCGGTTTTGGAAATTTCTGTATAGAAATCAATCATCTTTGCCTATTTATTATACGATTATGGTATACTCGCGCTTAAGAAAAAATAAGACTATTCATAGTTTTACTTAGTATTAAGTCTATTATAAATAGTTAATGTGTTTGTGATATTACCACAAACAAATTGTATTTTAATTTAACCATACTATTTTTACATCAATGCAAATTCAGGGTACTTCAACAAGCTCTGCACTGGTCCAATATCGCTCAACCGGATCACCAGGAGATGATTTAGCAAATGGGATTAATCCTACTAATGCCAGTGCGCGTGATAAACAATCTGAAGAACGCAAACAATCATCTCAACAACAAACTATTAACCATATTACTAACAAAGTTCAAACTATTCCGAATTTACATATTCAGCGTGTTGCAGCGGCTAAACCAGTTTCAAGCGATGCTCTTGCCAGTAGTACACATAGTGCTAAACAGGCTGTTCAAACCTTTCAGCAGATTGATTTAATGAGTAAACCGGAATTAATGAATCGTGTGGATGCTTTAGCCTAAGAACTCGTTGAATAGTTATCAATTTTTAAAAGATTACAGATATTTTTGTAGCGTATCAAAACTAAAAAAGTTAGTGTTTTAAAGATTTTTAAAAAGTATCTAAGAAATGCATTACTCAGTTATCATATACTTCCCGGATTACTGCACCTATTTCAAAACCATCACCCCTACGTTGTTTCTCGACACGCACAACTTTAACTTTGGCATGAAATGGAGGAGTTGAACCTGATTGAGGTTTAATTTTCACTTCAAGCATTGAATCAGTGACCAATTCACGTTCTGCTATGAACAATAACCCACGGCCACTCAAATTTTTAGCTAAACCCACCTCTTCCTGACCTTTGTTTGGTTCAACAAAAGTTAATTCGCAATCGACTGTTACTCGAATAAAATCACGTTTTTCATCGTACTCACGAACCATTCCACTCTCCAGGTTTCTTCTAATTTTAAAGCTAGATCACAATATTATTATTATTATTTATTTTTATATGTATACCAACAGCTTTATTGTAGTCTACATGAAGGAAGATTTGGTAAATTTTTAATCAATATAATCAAGACAAAATAATATTGCATGAAATAAGACTCTTTAGAGTTAATCGAAAGAATTTTAACCGCGATGTTAAATATTACTAAACGTTATTGAATATTTTTACTGAATTTTTCATATCATAATCAATAGGTTAAATAATTTTACTATTTTACTCCCTGCATTTTTCATTAGCAGCTTTTCTGCTGCTGACGTCTTGAAATATCGACAAACTGTCATTGCTCTCGTTCATTAGCTCTATTTACACGTTCGCTATATAATATAGCTATATAG
>JBGMQW010000078.1:0-14972 GCA_048060815.1 Thiohalomonadales bacterium
CTGGGCATATTTTATTCACTATTTTCAATTTTGTAACAAGAAGTGATGTTATTAATAATTAAAATACAACTATCCAAGTATCATAGAGAATAATTATCACAAAAGATTCACAATCAAAGAAGCATTATGACAATTCACAAATTTGATCGTGAGAAAATGGCACAAAATATAAATATTCGTCCTGACTGGGATAACTTATTGAAATATATAATTTTAATAATTTACTTCAATTAACTTAAAATATAATAATTACCAAATAGATTGAAAACTGTGTACTAAGATAAGCAGCTAAAAATAGTAAAACTATAAATTAAACAATAAGCAGTGATTATTTCAGTATAAATATTGTGCTAAATAAGCCTCAGCTTATGTTAAAATGTGAACCAGTTCACATAAATATAAATAAACTGTTTTTTGTACTTTTTATGATTATTGTTAAATATAACCAAATATAGACATTAGTGACTAGTTGTATGAATAAAGCTAATTTTCTTAAGGAAAAGCTTAATAAAACGTTAAGGTTTACTTAAGCTTTGATCTGTAACTTAGAACCTGTATCTCATGGAAGGATTTCTAGTTCACGGATGAACTTACCCCTCTCCCCCCACTTATTTAACTAAATCCGTGAAATTAAGCATATAGCCCTACTAAGCGGATTGTTTTATATATTCAATAAACTCTGTAGGGGCTAATGCCTTACTGAAATAAAAACCCTGAACTTTATCAACCTTATTATCCATTAAAAATTGCAGTTGATGCTTATCTTCCACACCTTCACCAACAACTCTTAAATTAAGGCTATCGGCCATAGATATAATAGCCTGACACAAAGCGGCATCACTCGGATCGGTGGCAATATCTCTTACAAACGAACGATCAATCTTAATTTCATCAAATGGGAATTTCTTTAAATAACTTAATGATGAATAACCCGTACCAAAATCGTCCAGGGATAGTTTGAATCCAAACTCACTTAACTTAGTCAGTAAATCGATTGTTTTAAACTCATCCGACAATAATACGTTTTCGGTAATTTCTAATACTACATTACTCGCGCTAATTTTATTCTCACTAACAACTGTTTTTAATCGATTTATAAACCCGGATTCAGCCGTTTGAGATGAGCATATATTTATCGCAACATATAAATCATTAAACCCTAACTTGTTCCACTTTGAAATCTCTTTACATGCTGTTTCAAATACCCACTCACCAATTGATATAATTTGTCCAGTTTTTTCAGCTATATGAATAAATTTTTCCGGTTCAATTTCCCCTAACAAACCGTTGTCCCAGCGTAACAATGCCTCGCATCCAACAATTTTCTTTGTAGTTAAATCGTACATCGGTTGGTAATGCAAAGTAAATTCATCTCTATCAATAGCATGTCGCAAATGATTCTCAAGTATCATATGCCGTTGTGCACTGTCATTTAATACTTTATTAAATAAACGATAGGTATTTTTCCCTGAATTTTTGGCATCATACATTGCTGCATCTGCGTGGCTTAACAAAGAATTTACATTATCACCATCGTTTGGATAACCCGCTATACCGATACTGGCGGTGATAACAAACTCCTTATGTTCCATCATAATTGGTTGTAATAATTTACCTAGAATTTTTTCAGCTACTTTTTCGGATTCTGAAATTGAATTCAACTCGGGAAGTATGATCAGAAATTCATCGCCGCCCCAACGCGCCAGAGTATCACTGTCTCTAATATTTTCTGCTATACGTTCTGATATTTCGATAATGACCTTATCACCAAAAATATGGCCCAGAGTATCATTAATATTTTTAAAGTTGTCTATGTCAATAAACATAATAGCTGCGCTAACATTATCGCGCTCTGCGTGCTTAATTGCCATTTCTAATCTGTCAGTCGCCATAACTCGATTTGGAAAACCCGTCAGCTGATCGTATTTAGCCTGATATATAAGTTTATCTTGGTCTTGTTTCCTTCTGGTTACATCAGGTGAAACATGAACGATCCCTTGTATGTCACCTATCATTTGATAAGGTGTTAAAGTAAATTCACGCCAAACATTATTTCTCCTAAACTCCATTACATAACTGTCTAACGGTAGTTCATTTTTAATATGTTGACATACAGGACATTCATCAACTGTAAGATAAGCTGGATGAAAAATATTATGACAATGATAACCAATTAAATTAATACGTTTTTGTTTTACTTCCAAACAAGCCGATTTATTAACCTGTAGAATATTACATTTTTTATCAATTACTATTGTTGGCGTTGGAATAGCGTCATAAGTACTCGAGCCTCGAGCCATGACCTTATATGGCTCAGTTAACGTTGAGCGAACAACAGCGATAAAAATAAACCAAAATGAAAATAACTTACTAATTTGTCCCGCGACAATTTCTACAGAAGTCATACTTACATATAGAGTAAAAAAGACTTCAGAAAATATTGCAAAAACTATTGATAACATTACTAATTTACAAGTTCGTTTATTCAAATCCATTCGTTTACGGTATAAATTTGCAATTGCCATTACTAACAAAAAGATAATAATGTACTCACTTATTAACTTAAATGGTGTTAATCCCTGTCCTTCAATAAAAGTTACAGGAAAAATATTATAAACAATCAAGCCATAACTAATTAAACACCCAAGTCCAAAAAAACTGGTGACAAACAAACTTTTAACTGATCGAGATAAATAAAATGGACTAATCAATAACAGAATAGCCTCGAAATATCGCGCCGAAATCCAAAACTGCGTAGAAGTATTAATATTAATAGCTTCAATCAGATCTAAATCTGGATAAGAAAGCGTGTGCATTAAATCAAGCATTGCCACCCAAAAATAACCTGTACCAAGAAACATTAAAAAATGATTCCTGGAAAAACTATAGGTATGCCATGCAACGACAGATAATATTATCGCGACAACAATAGTGAATAATTCAACAAGCGTATGAAATAATAAAAAGTTTCTAGTGCTAACATAAATTAAAAATAATGAAATTATGGTAGGTATAATCCACGCCCGCACGTCACTAAACGGTCGATTAAATGATGTTACAATAGCAGGATGATTGCTTTGATTTAATGTCACTTCGTGTGTCCTTCACAGCACATTAATAAATTTTATACTTAACTATATCCCTACATTTACGTAGCACAATAGGTGAAATATATGTGAAATAGTATTTTACGCTTTTATGTAAGCCGAAACATATTTAGTTTAATAATGTGTGACAATTCAAATTATGCTCAATTAAAAATATGAACGAAATAGTATTGATTCTATCGTTTTAATCGTTAACTTACCATAATCTACATTATTATTATGTTAAATAAATTATGACGTTTTGTTTATTTGACCAGAGGATGATCGGCCGGAAGTTGTTTAGATAACCAGATTGCGAGCTTATGTTTATAATTCGATATTGATATTTGATCTTTAGCAAGCGGTTGAATTAATTTGTCATGAACCAGTAATTTATAAATGTATTCAATTTTATCATTAGCCGAATCTGTAGCTTCGAATTTTACGACTCCTTTTTTCTCGCCGTACATCATTCCGAGCTCAATAGCTTTTTTTAGTAATTCCGCTTCATGTTTTAACTTTTTCATTTGATAAAATCATACAATATTAATCATCTAATAATCAACTGAGTGAGATCGTCTTATTCGGGAAACGTTACAATTATGATCCTGATTTCCTTGACTTCTATAATAATCATATGAATACTGATGATGTTGATGAATTGGAAATGTATAAATAGGTAATGGACGAATTGCCACTGGATAAATTGGTGATGGACGACCGGTTAATAAATCACATGACGACAATAAAAGAAACAAGCTAACCCCCCCTATTACTTTAATTAAATATTTCAATTTCAAAATTGTCGTCTCAAATCTATCAGGTTATATTGAAACAAAATATAACATCACAGATATGAACACAGCCTGAACAAATAGTTATTAAGTGTAACTTAACTAACTGATTTAGTTACTATTAAATGGCAGTATCTGCTTTTGCATTCTCATGCTAAACTAACGCTTTAATTTATTGCGCCCATAGCTCAGCTGGATAGAGTAACTGGCTTCGAACCAGTTGGTCGGGAGTTCGAATCTCTCTGGGCGCACCAGTTTTAGTTTAATCTTGTAAATCGATTTGATTTCAGGACACATTTAATAGAAAGAACTCCCGATATAATATATGTGGCAAGGATGAATTCGTCGGGCGCACCATATTAAATATTAAGCTTATAAAAGCTTTTTTTCTTATTTAAAACCGTGACATATTTAACTATAACTCTTCAATATTACCAAATTTATTTATAAGATAAATATTCTCATAACGAAATCCCCACATACTATTTTTTTTGCAGACATGAATATTATAACTAAAAAAATCAAAATCACTTATTTTGTTATAATTATTCTTTTCAATATAACTTCGAGCTTCTCCCGCAATTGAAAAACTGTGGCCAAAATTATTATTTATTATTAAATTCTCAAAATTAGCTTCAAGCAATAACTCATTCGTAAAAACAAATAAATCATGAAAGACGGTATCATCTGCAATGAATTCTTTCATTTTTTTATGAAACTGCCAGGCAATATTCATTCCTTCAGCCATAAATATAGTTTCTGGGTCAATAACGACATTAGCATTTTCTATGACATAAGAACGTGAACAATCACCCACACAATTAGCATCAATTGATGTCAAATCCACATTTATCAGGTTCGAATTACCTACCTTGTTATTACTTGGTTTACAATATTTACTGGAGTTAGAACGCTTGGTATCCTGACCTGATGAAACACAAATTTGAATATCGTGAAACCATTGAAATTTTCTGCGTTCCATTTCAAGAAGATTTTTAACAGCAAACGCAATGGTTTTTTCAGAAGAAGAACCATCAATATATTTTGGTAATTTATCGAGGACTGTTTTAACAGCAATCTGGATATTTTTATGGTATTGATAACCCTGCTGCATTTACCTTCCTTGAAACTGTGATATTAATCCTATAATACTACATTAATATAAAGTGCCATTAAGTTCAAATCTTTAATGCAATTCAAAACACTACTGACATAATGCTGTCAGTAGGCCTGTTTTATACTCATTCTTAATAAAATTAACAGGAGAAAATAATGAAAGTAGAAACATTATCCATCACAATTCCAGCACCAAAAGAGGCGGTATTGCATTATCTTGCTGATATTGATAATTTTTCCGAATGGGCAACAGAATTTTGCCAGAATCTTAAAAAAGAATCAGACCACTACAAAATATCAACACCAAAGGGTGAGCTTTACTTGCGTATTCAAGCAGATGAAAACAGTGGTGAAATTAATTACTTTGCAACAAATGAGCCCGATGGAACGGATTATCTACCATCAAAAGTGACTCAAATTAACGATAGTAGTTGCGAATACATGATAAACTTTTCTCAACCCGAAGATTTAGCTAATGAAGTTTACCAACGACAATGTAACGCCATTAAAATAGAATTACAGAATATTCAAAATAATTTTAAATAGCATCATTAAAATGCGTAGAGCCGATCGCCTGTTTCAAATAGTTCAAATACTTCGATCACATCGAATGGTTACCACTGCCCGATATTTAGCGGAGGAATTAGAAGTAACTGAACGCACTATTTATCGTGATATAAAAGATTTAATGTTAAGTGGTGTTCCAATTTTAGGTGAAGCAGGTGTTGGTTATATTCTACAAAAGGGCTTTGATTTACCCCCACTGATGTTTACTGATGATGAATTAACTGCAATTACTCTAGGCGCACGACTAGTTGAAAGTTGGTCAGATCAAGACCTGGCGAATGCTGCTAAACTTGCGATTCAAAAAATTAAAACGGTTGTACCTGAACGATTACAATCGCGTTTTGAACATGAGTATTTATTTTCGCCATTTCGACAAATTAAACCTGATGTAGCTCGAACTCTGGCAGATTGTCGCCTCGCAGCCGATTACAAGAAAAAAATTGAATTTGAATATTTTAGTCTGGCTGAAGAAATATCGACACGAGTTGTATTACCTTTGGGTTTGTTTTTTTGGGGTACTGTTTGGACCTTAGGTGCATGGTGTGAACTACGACAAGCTTTTCGAAGTTTTAGAGTAGATCGTATTTCAGCACTTATTATTTCAGATGAAAAATTTGAGAACACCCCGGGCCGAACCCTGAAAAACTACATTGAGTACGCACGTGGTAACTAAGTTAATTTATTGATTATAAACATCTTCATTAAACTAAAAGGAGATAAGTAATATGACTACTAACAACGAAAATAATCCACGACAAGAAAACTGCCCCTGGTTGATGCCAATTCTTTATGTCAGCGATATACAAAAAAGTATAGACTTCTATCAATCGGCATTTGGATTTACATCTGACATGGAAATGAAAGATGATGATGGCAGTTTAAGTTTTGCTGAAATAAAATACAAAGGTATAATGTTGTTTATGATACTTAGAGAAGGTTCAGAAATGGCGACTGAAGGTGTTGTATCACCAGTCAGTAGTAGAACAGCCCCACCAATTTCACTTTATGTTTACTGTGATGATATTGAAGCGCTAACCCAACAGGCAAAACAAAATTATGCTCGTATTGTATCAGCACCGGAAGATGCGCCCTGGGGAGATAGAACGGCAGTATTAAAAGACCCCGATGACTTTACCTGGTGTTTTGCTACAAAAATTGCAAATTTTGAAGGGCAACAAAAAACAGCGTAACCCAAACAAAACGCTACCTGATGACATTGATTATACTAATTAATGTGGTAGCGTTTCTTTCAACTGCTGAATTTAGGTTTAACTTCTAATTAAATCAAATAACGCATCAATACAAATTATTAGTTTTTCTTTTGGCGTATTCACTTTTGTTTTAACCATTAGACCTTGTAGATTAATATTAAGCAATAACGCAAGTTGCTCTACATTTGTATTTTTATCTATTTCATTATTTTTAATTGCCCGTTCAATGATAGTCTCAAATATTTTTTCAAATTGGTTCCAACTATTACGCAATTTTTCTGCAATATCAGCATCATGTGGACCTAACTCTACAGCTGAATTGTTAATAAAACAGCCATGTTTTTGTTCAATCAGGCTTTGTTCAACAAATCCTGTAAACATTTGTTTAAGGTTATTCAAAGCCGGGCCGGACAATTCTAACATTTGCCTCATACTAGTCAGGGTATTTTCAATATATCGATCGATACAGGTCATAAATAGCGAATGTTTATTACCATAAGTCTGGTACAAACTTGCACGGTTAATACCCATCGACGAAACCAGGTCTTGCATCGAAGTCGCTTCATAGCCTTTGTTCCAAAAGACTTGCAATGCTTTATCGAGTACTGCGTCCTGATCAAATTGTTTATTCGGTCCAACCATATCAACATTATGCCACGTTATGAGTACACTATCCTGACTCTGGAGTTTTAAAATATCAATAAAAACAAATATTTAAAATAATATTTTAAAATAATAAATTTAAATATTGACAAACCTAGATCAATATGGAATGATCGTTCCATAATAGAATGGTCGTTCTATATTACATATATATTAGAAAAATACTTAAATAAAATCAATAGGAGATACAAAATGAAAAATTTTCAAGTACAGAATGTAGGGAATTTTAGTGATCTAAACCAGTATGTATTTGCACCAGAAGGAACCCCCATTAGTCTGGAAGGTAAATTATTCCTGGGCGATTTATTAGGTTTAAGTTCGATGGAAATTTCACTTAATAAAAATAGTGCCGGCACCGGAATGAATTTTTTTCATCGTCACCTCACACATGAAGAAGTTTATATCTTTATTAATGGTAAAGGTGAAATGATGATCGATGATGAGATCCTGGAAGTAAAAGAAGGTTCAATCGTAAAAATCAAACCCGAGGCAAAACGCTCCTGGTGGAATACCGGTGACACCGACCTGACTTATCTTGTATTACAAGCACCAGAAGGTGGAATGAAATCTCCTGGAATTGAAGATGGTGAATTACTGGAAGGTAAAGTACCATGGGTTAAAAACTAGGTCACACATATGTAGTTATGTGTAACTGAATCAAACCTTAGCAACAAAATAAGAGTATTGAACGATGGCGCAGTTAATTGCGCCACCACTTTATAATTTAACGATTAAAATGCATAACCCAACAAAAGATTAATATTTGAAACTTCAAAATTAGTTTTAAGATTAATGTTACTGGAACTACCTTCGAGTAATTGTTCTATTTTAGCAAAATGAAAATTAATACCTACCTCTAGTAATACCTTGTTATCAAATTTATATTCATATCCAGCTCTAGCCATTAAACCTGAATCATCTGCAGTTCCAGAATTAGTCAGCATCTTAATTTCATCGATTTCAATCTCCACTTTAGAGTAGCCTCCCCCTAAAAACCAACCCCTATGAACACCAGAATTATTAAATAAATAATCGACTGATATTGTACTGACTGTTGCTGTAATAATTGATGAGTCGTTTTCTGTTCCTGAAAAATAAGATAAATTCACTTTAATATTATCACTAACAAAAGCACCGATAGCTATGCCAGCTGTTGTGCCGCTATCACTTGTATCTTCTGTGAGTGTACTTGTAGCTCCCGTAGTCAAATTTGTGGCAGTAATATCACTACCCTTGACAATAAAAAAATTTACTGAACCAGCAATGTATGGCTGAAACCCAGCAAATGAATCTGTTGTAGTTATAAAAAATAGAAGACCAGTGATTAATATTTTATTCATTTTAAGTTCTCCGACCTGGATTCTGATAAAATTAATTAGATTTTCATCAGAAGGTAAAATCCTTGATTTGACTATTTTACAAACAGCAGTGATTAGAGTCTGTATTATAACATATACACAAATATAATGCGTTTATTTTATAATCATAAAGTGTAAGTATTAAATTATTTTAGAACAACGCTTTACAATTTAGTACTTAATAAAGAGGTTAAAATATGATCTTCCCATTGCCCATTAATCTTTAAATAATTTATAGCTTCACCTTCTTTTTTAAATCCTAAAATCTCCAATAATTTTTCTGATCTTTTATTTCCAGGCATATAATTTGCCATGACTCTATTAAGCCCAAGGTCATTAAAAGCATAATCTATGGCATGGCAACACAATTTTTTCATTATACCTTGTCCTTCATATGATTTAGAAACTGAATATCCCATAAAACAAGCCATGAATACACCTAGTGTAATTCCCGTGAGATTACAGATAGCTTTTATTTCAGTTAACTCTTTGTTGTACGCTAAAAAGTAGATTCCTTGCTTTTCTTTTTGTTGAGTTTCTCGCAGCTTTAATCTTTTTTCCCATGCTCGAATATCATGATAACCATCTTCTCTTAATGGCTCCCATGTTTTTAAATGAGTTGCGTTTACACGATAATAATTTGATAAACATAAAGCATCATCTATAGTAGATAATTTTATTAGCATGTAGTAAGTATCATCGAATATCATATTCTTCAATTGATATACTTTTTTGCCATATTATTCCGTTAAGGCCAAAGTCATAACCAACATTAAATAGTTTTGTCATCTTCTCTGGATTAAACTCTGTTGGATCATCAACATGATTTACATCCTCTGGTACGGAGGCCATTCGAAACTTGATTCCCTTTTTGATAGTACTGTCATAGAGTCGATAGATACTTCTATCAAAGAGTAAATCTGTCTCTGTTTCAACATATGCATCAATGATACTCGCGGGTGATTGCTCAACAGGATCATATCTGTGTCTGTTACGATATTTTCGGTTTACTATGGTGTAGAGTGTAGTATCGAAGTTAAGGCTCGAAGCACTTCTTAAGTTTAAGACATCCTTCCAGTTAACAAGTAAACCAATCATAAACACATGTGAATAAATTCCACCATCAACATGCATCTGATAATATCGTTTACCATCGATGTCTACACTCATATATTGGGGTGGTAAAAAAATCGGCATAGCACTGGAAGCATAGATAATGTCTGCAAACCTTTGATATTTATCACTTCTGTTGCTTGATGCAATGGCGCCCATATCCCATACAATCAACTGCCCTGTATCAAGATTGGTTGATCCAATATAGAGCCGACGACCCTTTGCATGTTCGGCAGCTACTCTGTTTAAAAAATCTTCGTTAAAGTTTTTTAAAAATAATTTTTTTAGCGGAGTAGGATTCATCAGATAAGCTTTAAAAAAACTAAACCAACTGGATGTATAGATATCATCTGTATATGATTTTGTATAAAAATTCTTTAGGTTTTCTAATTCATCACCACCGAGAAAAACAAAGGCTGCCATCACCGCACCGGTAGATACTCCCGTTACAATATCAAATTTAGGAATATCGCCACGTTTATTCCACCCATATAATAAACCGGCACCAAACGCACCTCTGGTACCACCACCTGATAGTGTTAATATATTAAGTGAAACGGTTTCAAAACTATTGTTATTATCGTTGACTTTTTTGATCAGTGTGGTTCCAAGGCTATCTCTAATAGTAAATGGTCCACTCTTGTTAATGTCTAAATCAATTGCACCCCAGGGAAGTTTTTTAGCATATTCTTCGGGTAATGCTGGTGGTCGTGTTGCACAACCTGATGATATAATAAATAGGAGCAGTATCACTAAGTGCACCAGCTGTTTGGTATTTTTTAAAATTATCATTACCTGAATACTTGCATTAAATTCTTTAGAATAAACTGAAAATCTCTTATTTCTCTGGCTTTATTATTTGGAAAGTTTATCGATAGCGTTACAATGAGTCATCCTGCTTTTTAAGTGTATCATGATTTCGAACTACTTCATCGATGATAAGACGAAAAATGCTTTCCACTAATTTATAGGGTAAATTTCTCTCCTGTGCCAGTATTTCGAGTTTACTAAACTGTTTCGCTTCGCGTTCTGGTGAGCTTGAGTTGATTCCAGTTTCGCACTTAATAACCCCAATAGCAGATGTTATATCGAATCGTTTGGCGATCAGATCTACCATTGTCTCATCGATAGAGTCGATTTGGTTCCGAAGTTTATCTAGTTTCATTGTATTTATTCTGGGTAACGATAACTGACATTAGAGTATTAATATATACCTATGTAATGTCCATTTTAATAAATTTATTACAGCAAAAAATAATTGTTAAATGTAATAATAGTTAATTTTCCCGTAAAGTCTGTAAAGGTGGATGTGTTAATACTGAATATGTCCCCATTACACCCGCTATTCCAACAATTACAATTCCGGCAAGCACACCAATCAACCCTACTGTTGGATTAAATTGATATTCAAAATGAAATACTTTTTCAGATAAAACATAAGCTATACTAGTTGCTGCTAAACCGGCAAGAAATCCTGCTAGTGCTCCCATTGTTATAAATTCGGCCATTAATCCACGAAGCAATATTTTTTTCCTCGCTCCCAGAGTTCGTAAAATAGCATTTTCAAATCGTCGTTCATCCTGGTACGACTGGATTGCTGAAAATAATACAGCTAATCCTGCTAATAAACTAAAAATAAATATAAATTCAACTGCAAAAGTAACACGCTCTATAATTGCTCTAACACGGTTCATAATAGCTTCTACATCTATCACAGTAACATTGGGATATTTTTTAACAAAAATACCTATGTATTCCTTTTGAATTTTATTTAAATGAAAACTTGTAACCCAACTTGCAGGACTGTCATCCAGAACATTGGGGGGTATTATCGTGAAAAAATTTATTTCAAAACTATCCCAGTTAACTGTTCTAATACTGGTAATTTTAAAACTTTTTTGACTGCCATTAACATCGTACTGAACGGTATCATTTAATTTTATTTTAAGAGCTTTGGCTATGCCTTTTTCAATGGACAACTGCTTTATTCCAAAGCCATCTTTATCCCACCAGTTCCCGGCCAGAATTTTATTTCCTTTTTGTAATTTTTCTGCCCAGGATAAGTTAAATTCACGTGAGACCAAATGCTTTGCTCTGGCGTTTTCATAATCTTCTGTGCTTATTTTTTTATTGTTAATTGCAATTAATCTGGCGCGTACCATTGGGTATAACTTTGGTTTCTTTACTCCCCATTCAGCTAGTGACTTTTCTAAATCAGCTACTTGATCTGTTTGAACATTAATTAAAAAATGATTCGCTGCATCATCTGGTAAGTTTCGATGCCAATTATTAATTAAATCTGTTCGTACCGTAGAGAGTAATAATAACACCATAATACCCAAACCAAATGCTACAATTTGAATGACACTGCTAACTGGTCTGCGAGATATGTTGGCAAAACCAAATCGCCAGGCAACACCGACATGCTGCCGAAGATGATTTAGTAATTTAATCAGGATATAGGCTCCTAAAGCCAGTATTAATAATGTTATTATCATTCCAGACAAAACATACATCACTAATATCGGCTTACTTAACTGCCATTGTAATAAAATCCCCATACTCAATAAAACGGCTAAATATACAAACCACGCAGGAGTCGCTTTTATCTTTTGATCTTTTCGTAGAACCCGTAACGGGGAAATACTTTTTAAACTTAATAACGGGGGTAGTACAAAACCCAGCAACATAATTACACCAGTAGCATATCCTAAAATAACAGGATCAAACGAAATTCCTGGTAAATTAACGAGTAATAATTTATTGAGTATTTGGGTCAAGCCCAATTGAGTAAACCAACCTAGAATACATCCAATAGTACTTGATATTAAAGCTAACCACAGCATTTCAAAACTAAACATTTGTATAATAGTTGATTGGCGTGCTCCCATGCTACGCATTATTGCGCAGGCATCCATATGCCGGGTAGCAAATCGTCGTGCAGCAGTAGCCACTGCAACTCCTGCTAATAAAACACTAATAAGTGCCGCTAGTCCCAAAAACTCTTGTGCTCGATCTAAAGCTACTCGTAATTCTGGTCGCCCATCTTTTGTTGTTAATAACTTTTCATTTTTTAGTAATTGCGTTTTAGCCCATTTTTGATATTTGTTCAGGGTAAATTGTTGATTATTACTTGAAATTAATAGTCGGTATTTTGCTAATGAACCTTTTTGAATTAAGCCAGAAGGTTTTAGATCATCGTAATTCATCAACACTCGTGGCGCAAGACTAAACAAATCACCACCGCGATCAGGTTCGTAACGTATTATTTTTGCTATAATCAGGCTCAATTTTCCTAAATGAATTTTATCACCTAATTTTAAATTGAGTAAAAATAACAATCGAGGTTCAACCCACACTTCACCACGTTCCGGGATTTGACTGGTTTCAGTATCAGCACCGTTAGTTGTATCCGATACCCGTAATTTTCCTCGAAGGGGATAGTTGTTGGTGATTGCTTTGACTTCAACTAATTGTGGCTTATCATTTGCTAATAATACACTTCGAAACTGAGTTGTTTTTGCAAGATTTAGCTGGTATTTTTTAGCTTCTATAAAATATTTTTTGTCGAATTCATGAGACGAAGCTAGAACCAAATCTGCTGCAATTAATTCAGCAGCCTGATTTTTCATACCTTGTTCTACTCTATCGATAAAAAATCCAACTGCGGTAACACTGGTAACCGCTATTATTAATGATATAACTAATACACGTAACTCACCACTTCGCCAATCACGCTTTAACATTCGTGTGGATAGTTTTAAAGTTGATATTATATTGTTCATTTTACTTTTTAATTCTACCCGCATCCAGATGAATTCTGGATTCACATTTAGTCGCTAATGTTTCATCATGAGTAGCCATAATTAATGTTGTACCTTGCTCAAAATTTAATTTAAATAGTAGATCAATGATTTTTTTACCGGTCACTTGATCAAGATTTCCGGTAGGTTCATCTGCAAATAACAATGTTGGTTTTACTGCAAATGCCCGGGCAATGGCACAACGTTGCTGTTCACCACCGGATAGTTGCATCGGATAATGTTGTTCGCGTTTATCCAGACCGACTCGACTCAATAATTCTTTTGCATCGACTCTGGCATTTTTATCGCAGGCCAATTCCAGTGGCAACATTACATTTTCAAGTGCGGTTAAACCATTTAATAACTGAAAACTTTGAAATACAAACCCAACACTATTGGCACGTAATTCTGCTCGGCTATCTTCATCTAAATCACCTAGATTTTGTCCATTAAAAACCACCTGCCCTGATGTTGCGGTATCTAAACCTGCAAGCAATCCTAATAAGGTGGTTTTTCCTGAACCGGAGACGCCAAGAATCGCTAATGAGGTTCCCTTTGTTACCGAAAAATTGATATCATCAAGCAAGCTTAACTTGCCTTCGGAAGTGTCGACGCGTTTACTTAAATTAATCGCTTGAATATATTTTTCTTGTGTTGTCGTTGTAGAATCGGAAGAAACCATGTTATTCATTTATAATACCCACTTAAAATATATGTCAGGTTTAATTAAAACCAATTTATTGAATTTAAGTCTAGTCTTATTTTACACAGTAATGTGTAACATTTTGTTATCCAATTTTGCTTTTGCCGATAATTCCGCGACTGTTACCAGCAGCTCTAAAAAACCATCTATAATAGTATTAGGTGATAGCATTAGTGCAGCCTATGGTATAAATATTAAACAAGGTTGGGTAAGCTTATTACAATCTAAAATTGCAGCTATGGAGATGAATTACCACGTTATCAATGCCAGTGTCAGTGGTGACACTACTCGAACCGGGTTAAATCGACTTAAGCCATTATTAAAAAAATACCACCCGGAAATTGTAATTGTAGCACTCGGTGGAAATGATGGTTTGCGAGGTTTGGCGTTCTCAGAAATTAGTTCCAGTTTGGGTAAAATTATTTCGCTTTCCCAAAAATCAAATTCCAAAGTGTTGTTAGTTGGTGTTCGACTTCCACCAAACTATGGTACCGCTTATAACAAAAAATTTATGGCCGTTTTTCAGCAAACTGCTAAAGATTTTAATATTCCGTTAGT
>JBGMQW010000079.1:0-13659 GCA_048060815.1 Thiohalomonadales bacterium
TAGCCCGAAACCATCAGCAATTGTTTAAATAGTTGCGGCGATTGTGGCAAAGCATAAAACTGGCCTTCGTTCATACGTGAAGGAACTACAAAATCACGTGCTCCTTCGGGAGTTGATTTTATTAAATACGGTGTTTCAACATCGATAAATCCTTGCTTACTTAAATAATTTCGATTTATACTATACTATTAATATGGAGATGGATATTTTAAGAAATGGTATTTAAAATGGAGGAAATTATGTTATATCGTAGATACATCATGGAATTTTCGTTATTTGTGTTATTACTTGTTGTAATGAATGTTACTGCATCCGTATTATAGTACAGATTATTACTATAAGTTAGACAATAATAGATAAAATTAATGGCTAAAGAATTCAGACCATTGATGGTGGGTTATGTTTTATATTTACCCGCAGAGTCAAAATCAAACTGAATCAATTCAAAATATTTTTATTGTGTAAAATTCATGTATTATCCTAAATACATATCACGCTAAAATAGCAATACATGAATATCGAAAATAACATAAGTTTACTTTCTGCACTAATGCTATTTGGAGGTTTACAAAGCCTGTTTCTTGCTATTCTACTTTTAATTTTACGAAGAAAAAATATTTTAGCAAATCGCTATCTGTCAATCATTGTAGCGGGGTTAGGCTTAATGTTATTGCATCAGTTTTTAATTGATACGAAATATATCAAATTTTTCCCCTATTTAATCGGAATTACAATGCCGCTTGAGTTTATTTATGCGCCAACACTCTACTTGTATGTACGCACCATGACAAAACCAGGCCTGTGTTCTTATAAAACAAAGCGACATTTTCTTTCTGTTATTATTGGTACTCTATTGTATATACCTTTTTATATACTTGATTTTGATTCAAAAATGACATTTGTGGTAAGTAATTATTCCCATATCCCGGAGAATATAAAAATCAGCTTTCCAATAGCAATACTACTTTCAGGAACAATATTTACTGTTTATCTTGCCTTATCGTTTAAATTATTATTATCACATACTCGAAATATTAATCAATTTTTCTCATACCGGGAAAAAATTACGCTATCCTGGTTACGAAATCTATTACTTATCATGATAGGTTTCTGGATGTTTCTGGCATTTTTCTATTATTATCTTGTAACCTCACAGTCAATAGAACAAACAGGGCAATTAATTAGTTGGTTTTTTGTATTCACTATACCGGCTGCACTTTATATTGGTATTATGGGTTTATTGCAACGAAGAATTTATCGCTCTGGATCTAATTCAGTGACACTCAACTCACAGATCGACAAAACAATTACAAGTGATGATATAGATATTGTTAAACAAAAACCAAATAAATACTCTCACTCCGCATTAACAATAGAAATATCGATTCGGTTACTCAAACGATTAACTGAAACTATGGAACAACAGAAACCTTATCTTGATAATAATTTAACACTACCTGATCTCGCTGAATTAATATCAACTTCACCGAATTATCTCTCACAAGTCATTAACCAGCAGTTAAAAATGAATTTTTTTGATTATGTGAATTCGTATCGCATCAGGACTGCCAAAGAACTCATTATTAACCCATTACCCCATACCAATACCATTCTTGATATCGCTATGGAATCTGCTTTTAACTCAAAATCTGCTTTTTACACTGCGTTCAAAAAACAAACGGGCATTACACCAGCTCAATTCAAAAAAAGTTACATGTAACGTATCCTCTCATATACATCAAGACTAGATTAAGTCCTGCCCTACAGGAAAAAACGATAAACCGGGTATTTAGGTGCATAATTTTATTTAACCTGAGTATTGCATAAGGAATTAGTAGTTTATTGTTTATAAAATAATCAATTCGTTTATTCCCGAATATCAATATTTTTAACGGCAGCATTTTAATTTGCCAGCGATCATTAATAAGTATAAGTATATTATGATGAATCAGAATCTATTTAATATGAAAAATTTATATCTGTTACTCGCGATTACGGAGGTAATAGTACCATTGTTTTTCATTTATCAATTCGTACCAACAGAAGGATTTTCGATATCGCAATTTTTTGCCAACGCGTATGTTAATGGTGCTTCCAGTATTATGTCGTCGGATGTGATGTTAACAACGGTTATTTTCTGGATATTTATGTTTCATCAAAGCAAAATTTCTAATGCCCCGAAACCGTATTTGTTCATTCTGTTAAGTGTTTTAGTGGGTTTAGGTAGTGCTGTTCCCGCCTACTTATATTCATGTGAAAAAAAACGGACTAAATTATGATTAAGAATACTTTTATGCAACAGCTTCTAATGTTATGTTATTTAAATCAGCTATTAATTAAAGCTTAGTTTTAAGTTAAAAGGAATAAACCGTGAAAGTTATACTAAAAATAAATATTGTTTTTGTCGTGATTCTGGTATCGGGATACAGTAGCGCGCTTTTTTCTGCGAATGATGAAGCAGAAGTATCTCGCGTTAAAAAAATTCTCAGAACCGTTGACGATATGTGGCGTGGTTCATCTTCGCATGCAGTTAATACTATGATAGTAAAAACCAAGCACTACACTCGTACCTTACGTATGGAGTCCTGGTCAAAAGGTAAAGAAAAATCATTAATCAGGATATTAGCACCAATAAAAGAGAAAGGTGTTATGACATTAAAATCCGGCACTAATATTTATAATTATCTACCAAAAACAGACCGTAAAATTCGTCTTACCAGCGGCATGATGATGGGATCCTGGATGGGCAGTCACTTTACCAATGATGATTTAGTCAAGGAAGCACGGCTGGAAGATGATTATGATGCAACAATCAGTTTTGAGGGAAAACGAAATGGTAAAAATATTATAGAGTTCACACTTATTCCTAAAGCTGATGCTGCGGTTGTCTGGGGAAAGTTAGTACTGGTAGTGCTCAGCGACTCATTGATACCCATAAAGCAAGTTTATTATGATGAAGACATGAATATTGTGCGCAAAATTTTATTTACAAAATTGAAATTACTGGCAGGTCTAAAACGTCCTTCAGTGATGCGGGTTGAACCAACAGATAAACCGAATGAATTTACCGAGTTTATTTACGAATCTCTGGAATTAAACATCGATATCAGTGATCAATTTTTTTCAGTATCCAATCTAAAACGCAGATAAATCAGGTATTAAATAATGAAAATTATGTCACTTGCATCACGTAATGTACTTCGAAATTGGCACCGAAGTCTGGTGACCACTTCGGCCATGGCATTCGCATGTATTATTATGATTTTTTTCGGTACCTTAATGGAAGGTATGGTAGTCGGTAGTGAACGTCAGGCAGTGATTTTAAATCAAGGCGATATCCAGATTCACGCCAGAGGTTATCGAGATGATCCCGATATCTATAATACCATTAAAAACACAGAATATTTAACGACAACAATTCGAACCAAAGGATTTAATAGCACAGCACGTCGATATGGTTTTGGTTTGGTTGCCAGTGAAGGAAATTCGGCAGGTGTGCAACTTAGTGGACTGGATTTAGTTTTTGAACCACAGGTAACCGAGATTTACAAACACGTTATGACAGGGCAGTGGCTGGACAAAAACGATCCGTTCGGTGTCGTCATTGGAAAAAAATTAGCGCGTCTGCTGGATGCAAAAATCGGTAGCGAATTAGTTTATATCGGTCAAACTGCTGATGGTTATATGGCAAATGAATTATTCACAGTACGCGGTATTTTAAAATCAATATCGGCCAGCATCGATAACACTAGCGTATTTTTGAGTGATAAAACCTTGATTGAAACGTTAAGCCTACCTGATGGTGCGCATGAAATTGTCATTATGCGAAAAGATCGCAACACCGACCTGGAGGCTGCAACAAAAATAATAACTGCCCTCGCACCCGAATACGAAACTCTCAACTGGCGTGAACTAATGCCCGTCATTGCACGTTTTCTGGATACCGCAAGTATTCAATCACTGATTATGCTGATATTTACCTATATCGCAGTAGCTTCAGTGATACTCAATGCGATGTTAATGAGTGTATTCGAGCGTATTCATGAATTTGGTATTATGAAGGCCATAGGTGTCACACCGACACAATCCGTAAAACTTATTTATGCAGAAACACTTTTACAAACAACACTCGCAAGTATTATAGGTTTAAGCATTGGTTGGAGCTTATCAAGTTATTTCGTAACTAATGGTATAAATATGTCAGCTATGTCGAGTGATTTTACTTTCGCGGGTATTGCCTTGGAACCAATCTGGTATACCGCTATCACCTTTAAATCATTATTTAACCCGGTATTTTTTCTTTTTGTAATCGCAATTCTTTCTGTTATTTATCCAGCAATAAAAGTTGCAAAAATCAAGGTTGTTGATGCGATCCATTATCAATAATTTATTAGGAAATTTTAAATGATATTAAATAAATTAGCATGGCGAAATCTCTGGCGACGTAAACGGCGTACTTTAATTACTGCTTTTTCAATTGCTTTTGGTGTAATACTGGCTGTCACGTTTACCGGCACTGGTGATTATTATTATACCCGCATGATTGATGCCGGTGCCAGCATGGGTATGGGACACGTTACCATAACTGACCTTGATTATAATCGTGCTCCAAGCCTGAAAAAACGCTTACATAATGTTAATGCACTACGCGATTTAGCCTTGTCACAAAATCAAGTGACAGATGCAATGATACGTATCAGTGGTCAAGCGATGTTAGCCACTGCCAACAAATCAATCGGTGGTACATTTATAGCCATAGATCCATCACTGGAGAGCAAGCGTTATAATTTATTTCTTCGGTCTATTATTAAAGGCAGTTTATTTACCACTGCCAACAGCCCGGGTATTGTGGTTGGGGTCAAACTTGCCGAAAAACTGCATCTACGAATTGGGAAAAAAGTGGTTTACACCACAACGGATGCTTTTGGCGAAATTGTCAGCGCGATTGAACGGGTAACAGGAATATTCAAAATTGGTGTTAACGAAGTTGATAGCCGTATGGTGTTATTACCTATTCGCCGTGTTCAAAAAACGTTGGGTTATAAACCGGATGAAGCAAGTTTAATCGCGCTCATTCTGGATGACCAACGCAAAACAAAAATTACACGCGATACTCTGGCGAGTTTACCCGGTTACGAAAATGTAGAAGTAATTACCTGGAAACAGTCACAGCCTGATCTAGCCGGTATGATTGAGATGGATAAAAGTAGTAACTACATCAGTCAATTATTAATTGCATTATTGGTTGCAGCAGGAATTCTTAACACCATGTTAATGAGTGTGCTGGAACGTAAACATGAATTTGGAGTCATGATGGCAATTGGTATGGCACCACGAAGTTTATTCAAACTGGTAATGATTGAATCTTTCTGGCTTGCAATTGTAGGATTGATCTTCGGAATTGTGATTACTGTTCCGTGGTACATCTATATGAGTGATGTTGGTATTGACTTGTCTGCCGCGTACGGTGATGACATGGATTTTGGTGGTGTTCTGATTGATCCAATAATGAAAATCCGTTTATTTAAAGAGAGCATATACGCTATTTTAAGCGGTTTATTTATTCTGGCATTAACCGCGGGTGCCTATCCTGCGTGGCGGGCAGGACGCATTCCACCGGTTGACAGTCTAAAAACAAATTAAGGAAATTTACAATGAACACTCAAATTATGGAACCTATCGTTCAGCTGAAAAATATCAGCAAAATATATCAACAGGGCAAAATCGATGTAACTGCTGTGGATAAATTTTCACTTGATATTCAAAAGGGCGAGTTTACAAGCTTATGTGGCCCTTCGGGGTCAGGTAAAACCAGTGTGTTAAATTTAATTGGTGGCCTGGATGTTCCAAGCGAAGGTGAAGTATGGGTAGATCAGATAAACCTTGCAACACTCAATGGCGGTGAACTGTCAAAAGTACGCAAAAATCGTATTGGTTTTGTATTTCAATCTTATAATTTGATACCGGTAATGACAGCTTATGAGAATGCTGAATTTGTTCTAAATTTGCAAGGAGTCAGCGAATCAGAGTGTCGCGACCGTGTGATGTCTATTCTAAAAGAAGTTGGTCTTGCGGGCTTAGAACAACGACGACCGGATGAAATGTCAGGTGGGCAACAGCAAAGAGTCGCAATCGCCCGTGCCATTGTAACTGAACCGGCTATTATCCTGGCAGATGAACCTACCGCCAATGTTGATTCACATACTGCTGCTGCATTGCTTGATTTAATGCAACAACTTAATCAGGAAAAAGGCATTACTTTTTTATTTTCAACTCATGATCAACATGTTATGGATCGAGCTAAACGCCTGGTACATTTAATGGATGGAAAGCTGGAAAATGACGAACTTCGAGAATAAAAATTAAATTAATGTAGCATAATAAGTAGTTAAGACATCGCTGTTTTAAAACGCCCACATCCTGGCCTTCTCCCGAAGGGAGAAGGAAATGATATAATGAATTTAAAGTGTAATCCTGAATACAAATAACAACTACCAATCTACCCCCTCTCCCTCCGGGAGAGGTCTGGGGTGAGGGAATAGACTCTAAGAATGAACAATAACACCACTTTACTACCATGCACTACCCTATTACTAATCATTTTAATTTATTCAATAAAACCAGCAATCGCCTTTTATGAAAAACAAAAAGATAATAATTTTATTGACGCCCGAGGACTCATTCGTGCTAACGCGAATGCATTAAAATATCCTAATGATAGCCCACTCTATCAAAATACTACAGAATCCGGTGTTGCCGCATTTGCTCGATTAATGATAGATGGTGGTTTCAACCAAAATTGGGGTGTGGAGTTTAATGCTTATCAAACTTATATTCCTGAAGGAATACAAATTGCTCAAAGTAACTCCGGAATACCAACATCTACCGAACGTAGTGCAATTTTAGAGAAAAGTTTTAGTAATAGTGATTATGTACGTTTAGCAGTTGATCGTCTGGCGATTCGCTGGACAGATAAAAGAATGAATCTAATAGTTGGTCGACAAGCAATTAATTTAGCAACAACTTTTTATTTTACGCCTAATGATTTTTTTGCACCCTTTGCAGCTCAAACTTTTTACCGGGTTTTTAAACAGGGTGTGGATGCACTACGAATTCAATATGGAATCAGTGAATTATCACAACTATCCTACATGGGTGTACTAGGTTATGCAGAAGATTTAAATAGTGTTACAGGTTGGGAAGATAGTCCTGATAGCAGTCGTACATCTCACTTAATTCGATGGTCCGATGTTTTTCATAATTTTGAAGCAATACTTCTACTTGGTGATATCGTTGATAAAAATGTTATTGGTGGTGCAATTCAAGGTGAATTAATTTCTGGCATCGGTATGCGCGTTGAAGGCCATTATGGAAATCCACAAAAAAATGATACTGAGGATTACACACAAGTTAGTGTCGGGTTTGAATATCAATGGCAAAATAATTCAGAACTTCGTCTGGAATTATTTTATAACGGTCTGGGTGCAAATGATGTATCACAATATCAATTGATACAAAGTACCAGTAACGTTCAATATTTTGCACGTCGTTACACTGCTCTTGGTGGAAGTTATAACATAACACCATTACTAACAGGTCAAGCTGTTATAATTAGTAACCTGGACGATCAATCTCATTTACTTTCGTTATACACTGTCTATTCCCTATCGAATGAATCCGAAATAACCCTTAGTCTCAATATTCCATTTGGAGAAGCTCCAGATGGACTGGTATTTAAAAGTGAATTTGGTACCTATCCAAAATCCATTAGTCTGGAATTTCGACAATATTTTTAACACAACTTTCAAATTATTTGAGCTTCATACTCTTTTAGCTATCCCCTTGAAGTATATAGTAAAAGTACGTTTTTCTGACATTATTTAACCTGAACTCGGGATAACAGATTAGTATTTTAAGGGTAAAAATAACAAAAATAAAACCGATAATCCAGGATATAAATTATTTAAAGCTTGAGTATTTATCTCAATTTAGCGAGACTCTGCAAATGTTAAGATTTGAAAATATTTCATTAAATTATGGTGAAACAACAGCACTTTCCTCAATAAACATCGATTTTAAACCAAACGCAACAACTATTCTGCTAGGCCCTAGTGGTTGTGGTAAATCCACAATTTTACGATTAATCGCTGGATTAATTGAAACCAATAATGGTGTAATTTTTTTTGAAAAATCAAAATTATCGCCAAACAATATTATCCAACTTCGTCATCGTATGGGTTATGTTATACAAGAAGGTGGTTTATTTCCTCACTTATCAGTACGCGACAACGTCATACTAATGGCACGATATCTTAAGTGGAATTCAAATAAAATTGAATCTCGTTTACATGAATTAGCTAAATTAGTTCGTATTACACCCGAATTATATAATCGCTACCCAGCTGAGCTTTCCGGTGGTCAACGTCAGCGAGTTAGTTTAATGCGTGCGTTGATATTAGATCCAGATCTATTACTACTTGATGAACCTTTAGGCGCACTTGATCCTATGATTCGTTTCGAACTACAACAGGAACTCAAAGAGATTTTTAACCGGCTTGGAAAAACTGTAGTAATGGTGACTCACGATATCGCTGAAGCCGCATTTTTTGCTGACCATATTATATTAATGCGCGAGGGGGAAATTATTCAAAAAGGAACGTTTACTGAGCTTGTAAAAACTCCATCAGAAGAATTTGTTAAACAATTTATTAATGCGCAACGTAGTCATTTAGAAATACTCGACGAGGCATTGTCAAAATGATAAAAATTATTACTTATTTTTTATTGTATATATATTTATCATTTGTATCATCCTTTACTCTTGCAGATGAAATAAATACTGCTATTACAATTGGGTCAAAAAAATTTACTGAATCTGTAATTCTTGGAGAAATGATACGACAGTTGGCTTATACCAATAACACAAAAGCTGATCACAAAGCACAACTCGGTGGCACAAGTATATTGTGGAATGCATTGCAAATGGGTGAAATCGATGTCTATCCGGAATACACCGGCAGCTTAATGCGAGAAATACTAGCTAAAGAAAATATAACAACTATCGCTATGTTACAACAATCTCTTCAGGAGAAAGGAATAAGTATGACAAAATCCTTAGGATTTAGTAATACCTATGCCATTGGTATGAAAGCGACGCTCGCAGATAAATTAAATATTTCCCGGATTTCTGATCTACGTAATTTTCCTGATTTGATTTTCGGATTTGGCAATGAGTTTATGAACCGTAAGGATGGTTGGCCAGGATTACAACAACATTATCAACTACCACACAAAAATGTCATTGGCCTGGATCATGATTTGGCTTATCGAGGCATTGCTTCAGATTCGATACAGATCACTGACTTATTCTCAACCGATGCAGATATTGTTTATTACAAATTACTTGGACTAAAAGACGATTTAAACTATTTCCCCGATTATCAAGCAGTTATTTTATATCGTAGTGAATTAAAAAAACGAAATCCAGATCTGGTATCTGCGTTAATCCAGTTAGAAGGAAAAATTGATGCCACAACGATGATTGCTATGAATGCAAATGTAAAACTCGACAAACAATCCGAATCAATTGTTGCATCACAATTTATTGAAAAAACATTTAATATAAAACCAAGTGCAGTAACTGAAACAAACTGGCAACGATTTCTACGTTATACTAAAGAGCATTTTTTATTAGTGATAATTTCACTTTCTGCTGCGATATTGGTATCGGTCCCATTAGGCATACTTGCTGCTAAAAATACACATATTGGTCATTTGATTCTTGCCAGTGCCAGTATTATTCAAACAATACCTACTCTGGCATTATTTGTATTTATGATTCCACTACTCGGTATCGGTGGTACTCCTGCGATAGTAGCGCTATTCTTATACAGTTTACTACCAATTATACGCAATACCTATGCTGGTCTTAATGATATACCAGCAGGAATTAAAGAATCTGCTTTAGCGCTTGGTTTATCATCAGCTGCTCGTTTACGTATTATTGAACTACCATTGGCAACTCGCTCTATACTCGCAGGTATAAAAACTTCTGCCGTAATCAATGTCGGTACTGCAACTCTTGGTGCACTTATTGGTGCAGGTGGTTATGGGCAACCCATTCTTACCGGAATACGGTTGGATGATACAAGTTTAATACTACAAGGAGCGATACCTGCAGCAGTACTCGCACTAACAGTTCAGGGCATATTTGAATTAATAGAGCGCCGTCTTTTGCCGAACAAGTTCGTTCTAATTAAATAATATAACCATCTAAATAACAAACTTGCAGAATAATCTATCAAGAGATGTATAGTAGATTGTTTCAGTTGACCCAATCAACAATGAATACATTAGTTTCTCCTCTTTTACGACCATTACGGTTAGAGGCAAAAACTAATTTTTTCCCATCATAGGAAAACATTGGAAATCCATCAAAACCTTCATAATTGGTAATACGAATTATTTTTCGTGTATCAATATTAATAGTATAAAGATCAAAATTCCGACCTTTAGGATCACTCATATTTGATGCAAATATAATTTGTTTTCCATTAGGATGCCAATAGGGGCCAAAATTTGCAGCTCCATTGTTGGTAAGCTGGATTGGTTTGCCATTATTCAGCTTCATTATATAAAGTTCAAGTTTACCTGGACTGATTAAACCCTGGGAAAGTAATTTTTGATAATCTTTTAATGCTTTTCCTTCAGGGCGTGATGCACGCCAAACAATCCATTTTCCATCACGCGAAAAAAATGCACCACCATCATAACCCGGTTTATTTGTAATTTGTTTTACATTGTTACCATCTGAATCCATGATAAATAGCTCAAGATCATTTGTTCGCAATGAAGTAAAAATTATTTTGTCTCCTTGCGGTGAATACACTGCCTCAGCATCATATTTATCTGTTTTGGTAAGACGTTTTAAATTACTACCATCAGGATCAGCTTTGAAAATATCGTAATCAGAATACAATGCCCAAACATAACCTTGGGAATGATCCGGCTTTGGAGGGCAAGAATCACCACCTAAATGTGTCGAGGCATAAATAATTGCTTTATTATCGGGTGCGATGAACGAACAAGTAGTAACACCTTTGCCTGATGAAATTTGCCGAACATCAGAGCCATCGACTTTCATACGAAAAATTGCATCACACTTTAATCCATTACGTGTTGATTGAAATATAAGTTCCTTATTATCCAGTGAAAAATAAGCTTCTGCATTTTCTCCACCAAAGGTAAGTTGCTTTAAATTTTTGAAGTGCTTTTCTCCAGAATATATTTTAGCCTTACCAGGAGATAGATCTTTATTCTCACCCGCCGTGCTATATCCGCTTAACAATAACATAAGACTAAAATAGAGAAGACTAATATTAAAATTCTTTAATTTTGTTATATTCATCATTTTTTTCCTTAACGTGCCACTACATGTGTGCTGACTTTGTGTATTTTTCCTGCTCTTAAAACAGATATATCAATATTATCACCGGGTTTTAATTTACGTAATATATCTGAAAAATCACGTAAATTTAGTATTTCTACTTTATTCATTTGCACGACTATATCACCTTTTTGCAATTGCGCTAATTCGGCAGGTGACCCTGCTGTAACAGCATCGATTCTTACACCTTTACCAGAATATTGGAAATCAGGTACAGTACCAAGGGAAACACGCCGTTTCATTGTCTTAGATTTTGATTTATTCTTATTTGATTGTCCAGCACGCGTTAGATTCGAATTTAAAAATTCGGTACGCTCCGCTAAATAATCAATAGTTTCTTTTAATACAGTGGCTACCTTGATTAATCCAGTACCATCAATTTTGTTTATAGTATCGGTTGGTCGATGATAATCCAGGTTAACGCCAGTAAATAAATGAATTGCCGGAACTCCGGCTTCTATAAAACTCGTGTGATCACTAGCAGCCGGATCATTATCTACTGGTTTAATATCAACACCGGTAACATACGATACACCACGAAATATGTGCACCCATTCTCGAGCTGTGTTATTGCCAAATACAATGAGTGGCTTTTGTTCCAGGCGCCCAACCGTGTCGAGATTAATCATCGCAATCATTTTATTAACCGGATAGTTTCCTGAATGTTTTAAATAATATTCTGAACCGAGTCTACCCGCTTCCTCACCGGTAAAAGCAACAAATATTATGCTACGTTTAGGTGCAGGTCCTTTTTTAAGTAATCTCGCCAGTTCCAGCATAACAGCAACACCACTCGCATTATCATTTGCACCATGATGTATTTTTCCTTCATCACCTTTGTGGACATCCGGCCAACCTAGCCCCAAATGATCATAGTGTGCACCAATTACTAAACTTTCAGCTTTAAGATCTGGATCACTTCCCGGGATTATTCCAATAACATTTTGTAATTTTTTAGTTTCTGGTTTCTCACTAATACTAGTTTGCCACTGTTGAAAATAACGGGTTGATTTTTTTTCGTCCTGGAATTGACCTGGTAGCAAACCGGCATCTTTAAATTGTTTCTGGATATAGTGTGCTGCTTGATCAAGTCCTGATGTGCCAAGGCCACGGCCAGTAAATTTTGAATCTGATAAAATGCGAATATCTTTTAATATTCGATTTTGTGAAAACGCAGGAGGCAGTGTTGCTAATGCTGTGCGTTTTTTTAACACGCCTGATTTAATTAATTTTTTGTCGGTTAAAACAACTGTCATGGGTGAGTTTACTACCGGCCACTGTCCTTTAAATTTAATAACAGGTTCATCACCCATAAATGCAAGATAACTGTATTTGCCATAGTGAGGTAGTTTCCTGCCTAGGCCGGGTAAGGCTTTTATATTATTTGTTGCTAACCATGAAAATGCGAATTTATTCGAATCCTGGTGGCGTGAAACAACCACCACGCTAAAATCTTGTTTCGTGAAATTTTCTTCTACTATTTTAATATTATCCTGATTAGTACTATACGGATAAACATCAAGAGTTGTATTGAGATAATCGCGAAACTCATTTTCCCAACCTAATAACCACACTGCACGATCTTTTGGTAAACTGGTTATATCTTTGTCATAACTGATTTTAATTTTAGACTGTTGTCTCACTTGCCAGGATTTCGCTAATTTCATATAAGCTTCACGAATTTTTTTTGGCGCTTTCGCAGGTAATACGATTAACACAGAGTCAGCACCAAAAACCTGATTAATAGAAGGCGGTATTTCATTAGTATCAAGACGCCGAAATATATCAAATTCCGGATCTACCTCAAGTTTAAGTGGTTTTGCAGCTAACTTTAGGCTGATATTCTGTTTTCGGCTGTTCATACGAATCTCAGTTTGAAAGGCTTTGTCCTGTCCTTCTAAATGTACTGCAATTGGCACATCAATTTCAAAAACATCTTCTGCCTGCGTTTGAGTAAGCAAAGCAGTCAGTCGGAATGAATCCCCTTCAATTTTGACTTTGTAATTACTAATTTCAAGTTTTGGAGCACCAACACGTTGCGTCCATTGCGTGAACATTAAATCAATCCATTTACTATCTACCGAAGATTTCTTTTCAGATTTTGTAATAGAACTAAATATTTTATTTAAATCTGAAAAGCTGGTAACTTTAAAACTTTGTTGTGAATATAATTTCTTTAAACCTCGATTAAAATTTTTATCACCCAATGTCTG
>JBGMQW010000079.1:13759-14898 GCA_048060815.1 Thiohalomonadales bacterium
ATTGCCCCACCAGTTATGCAATATTTCATGTGGATATGAGGAATGTAAAATAAACGGTAATCGAATTACTTTTGGTCCAAGCAAGGTAAATGACGGCATACCATAACCTGTTTCCCAAAAATTTTCGACTAAAGCAAATTTATTGTAAGGATACAGACCAAGTAATTTGTTATACATTGTAATATAACGTGAAGTCACATCCAGATATTTTTGTGCTAACGCAGGATCTTCAGTGCGCAAAAAAACCTGAGCTACGATGGAGTCAGATTTTTGTTGATATAAATAAAATTTTGCTGCAATTAAATAAATTTCTTGTTGTGGTTTATCTATTGTCCAGGTATCACTACTTTTGTCTTTTGCTGTTACAATTTTTTTGTATGATCCCTGGCTAACACTTTTCCAATCTTTTGGTAAGTTAATATTTAGTGAAAATGTAACTAATTCATTTTCAAACACTGGATACCAATAGCTAGCTCCCGCAAGAAAAACACCTTCATTGTTAATTATACCTGAAGTTTCTTTAAAGCTACGCGCATAATCTTTACTGATATTTTTAACATCATGAAAAATTTCTCCTCCATATTGTATTCGTATAAGCTTTTGTTTATTTTTAAACGAGAGTTGATAATGCTCTAATGGTAATTGAGTCTGATTATTCGATTGAGAGCTTTTCGGGATTTGTAGTAACTTAAGCTCAATATTGTCATCCAAAACCTTTGGTTTTAATCCAGCATGAAGTGTAAATTGTATCGAATACGAAATAGATTCTGGTAAGGTTAATGTATCAATAACCTGAATTGTATGAGATTCAGGATTTAAATTAACTTCAAGTTGGTGATTGATTTGTGAAAATACTGAAGATATGCCTAAAAAATAGACAAATATTCCGCAGCAAACTAGATATAAATTCCGTGACATAATTAGAATATAAATAATTGAAGATAAATAGAGTGTACTGCATCTGGTGTTTTAGATGCCAGTCCTATTAACCAGTATTTACAAAGACAATAATTACTTATCACTTATCAGGCCAGACTCAATTGCCTGTGTTTGATTATGAAAAATCGCCATCGCGGTACTCATACGTTTAAAACCCAATTTCTGATAAAATAATTCTTTACCGGGAACAGTATACAAAA
>JBGMQW010000080.1:0-2975 GCA_048060815.1 Thiohalomonadales bacterium
ACCCTTATAGGGTGAGATCAAAACCACGTTCTTAGAACGTGGTTTTTTACTTAATCGTTTTATTACGAATTTTGTTATATCGTATCATATAATCGAGTCGGACCTAGCTAAGCATTTGAAAATATTAAATCAAGTTGGCTGACCCCTTGAATTTTGAATTATTGCAGGATCTCGCTGGTGCGATTGATCGCTTTCCAGAGGTTTATCATAATGGGTTGAAGGATATTCAAATTAAGATGAAACAGTTTTGTTAATCAATATAAAATGTGGCACGGAAAGACCTGACACCGAAGTTTTTTTTCGTTATAATATTAACCTTACATTACAAACCAGTTAATACTTCTTCAATTGTAGTTTTAAGAAGAATATCATTTTCATCAAACTTGAACGTTATATAAATCCCTCCTTTTAAAAACCAAGGAAATTCTTTAGGAATAGAAGCATTAAATTCTTTATGTTTATCATAATATAATTTTGATTTATAATTTTCTGAATGTGATATATTTTGAGAATCTAAAAACGCAACTACAACATTTTTATGAGTCCCAACTGGTAGCTCGTTATTAAACATTTCTTCCACATCATTAATTGAGCGACCACAACCACTTAGAAATAATAAATTAATTAAAATAATAATATGTAGGATACTTTTAATCATATCTGTCATCTATGGTAATACAGGTCTACCCCAACCAGGTACCGTAGCTGGATGATTTGGAACATTAGCTCCTATGAAATCAAGTTGGCTGACCCTTGATATGCTGACCCTAATTATTCTTACTTAACTTTTTTCAAAATACTTTATTTTTATAAATGGGATAAATTTAAACCATTGAAAATAACCAATTAAAATAAACCCTAGCCATAATAAAAAAACTTCAATGAAAATTGGAGTAGAAATGCCTAATAAACCAAAAATATAAATAATAGCTGAAAATAAAAAAAGCCATATAAAACCAGATGGAAAAGTTAATATTGTCATCCATACTAATAAAACATTTTGAGTTTCTTGTTTATATAGACTAATCAAATGAGGTGAAAAATAAAAACTATTCACCCACCATAACAAGACGATCATACAAATAGAAATCCATAGTATTTTACGTAATTTAATCAATAGATATCCTTATTTTATTTGGCTGCACATCTTTTCTCACATATATTATTAACAGAATTATCGTATGACTGGCAATTAGTACCACCAATACTAAATACATTATAATTTGGTCGTTTTTTTGCCCATTCTTCAATCAAACAACTTTCGACACATTCATTATCAGTACCACCATCACATGCTTTTGGATCGTAATAATCTTCATCACTAGTTGTCGGTCTTCCTGGTGACCCAAATAAACTACCGCTTGCTGTTTGCCCACCACATGTTTCTTTTCCATTACTATCAATCACACAACTATACCGATGTTGTGTAGCTCTACCATACTGTGTTCCTTCACCAGGTTTTTTTGACAAAGTTCTCTTACACCTAAAACGCGTAAGACCTGAAAAATCAGTATAATTTAATGGGTTTCCTTCAACATACCCAAACGTATTCAACCCACCATCAAGCCCAATCGGATCACTAGTAATGTATCTACCCGTACTAGGATCATAATACCTAAAGTAGTTATAGTGCAATCCACTTTCAGAATCAAAATACTGCCCCGCAAACCTCAAATTCAACTCAAAACTAACACCATCCCCATCCGGATCTTCATTTGCTACAGTAACACCAAACGCATCACTATCCCAAGACCAGATAACCTTTCCACTAGCATCCGTCACTTTCCTCGGTGTCTTCAAATGACCGGTATGCACATAAGCTACAGAAGGTTGCCCGGTAACATCACTCAATTGCGCTATCGGTTGATTATCCAAATACACATAATCTTTTATTGGTGCACCAGTCTCAGTCGTTTCACTAATCAACTGACCATCCAGATCATAATGATAAATTGTCGTTGCGCTTTGCGTTACCTTACGGGTGCGTTGTCCCAAGGCGTTATAGACATAAGTGATATTCGTATCCACACTGGTTAATTGATTATAGTCGTTATAACCATAAGTATGTTTTCCATCACTAGTCGTATTACCCACGTTATCCAGCACAACTGCAGTGGTACCATTCGTGTTTAAACGATTACTATTTGGATCATAAGCCAAACTCGTCGCGGTACCATTATCCGTTAATGCTACCCGATTGCCATTTTTATCATATCCGTAGACTTGATTTGAAAAGACATCATCCGTTAACCGATCCAATGCATCATAAACGAAGTTCTGTGCCGTGGTATCTACTGTTCGCGTTGTAATATTTCCTTTACTATCATATTCATATTTCCATGTGACTTCGGGGCGTAATGCGGGATCGGGTTGACTTGGTGTCCACACGACATGATTGACTTGTTGAAAGCCTTTTGAAAATGCCCATGCCTTTCCATTAAACGCTTGTTGTTGATGATCGAATGATTTTATTTTGCCATTAATGTGATCATTAACTTGCCATAAATCAATTTTAGTATCACTCACAACCATCATCACATCCGGCTCGAGATTTGCTATTTGTGAAGTTTCAAGTGTTTTCCAACGCCCTTGTTTAACCGATTGATACCAGACTTTAGGTGCCAACGTTTTACCAAACTCATCGGTTACTATGACAAGCACAACTGTGGATTGTTGTTTAGGATCGATCGTGAATGTACGGTTATTGATGTTGGTATCGTTATTGATCTTTGATGTTAAAAATGATACCGTTTTAAATGAATCTGCTTGTCTTATTGGAGTATTAGTATTTGGTATGACAGTGTTTGATGCAACTGCACCGACTTGCACAAATCGTGCAGCATCTGCTCCGATATAGGTCGTTGATGATGAAACAATACCTTCATCCGTAATTTCCAGATAACCCGATGTACCTGCATTAAAGCTATAGGTTCCTAACAAAAACCAGAAATCAAGTTGGCTGACCCCATGAATTT
>JBGMQW010000080.1:3075-6937 GCA_048060815.1 Thiohalomonadales bacterium
ACTGTATTAATCTGTGTAGTAGTTTGACCCTGTCACAATAATTAAATATTTTTAAAATACTTTTTATGCTCAATACTGACTATGAAATTTAGACCGCTTTTTCTTTATTTTTCACTTCAAATATTATGATCTCAAGATCGATCTATTGGATATTACTGAGTTTAAGTTTTCAGTATACCTTTGCCAATGATGGATATACAATTGCTCAAGAATATAATTATACCAAAACAATCACCGAGCCAGGAGATCCTCCTCGAACAAATACACTGAAAAAGTTATTATTGTTTAATGATCTCGAAAAATCTTGTGCAGATGCAGATAAAATAATATCCTATCACCAAAATTACCCAAAAGATCCTTGGTCCTGGTATTTTCTAGGTTTTTTAAAAAATAAATACGGAACCTATTGGTCTCAATGCCCTAAGAAATTTCGAATTGATTTTACTGCCGATGAATTGTTTTCAAGAGCTATTTATCTAGATCAAAAATTTCAAGCAGCTCATGCAGCCCGAATTATTCTTTCGATTCACACATTTATTAGTTATCAGAATCTAACCAATACTAAGTTAAATGATGCAGATTCACTTAATGATATTCAAACTAAAGAATATGTGAATTATGCGTTCCAAACAATTGATCAAAACATGGGTATGGAAATGAAGGCGGCACTGGCAGTATATCATTATAGAACTGGACAATTCAAAAAGGCCATAACGAATATAAAAAGTTTTGTAAATGACTTTTCAATTCCACTAATTGACCCTTATAAGGCATTATTATCAAGTAGCTATGAGCTCACACAACAATGTGCTAAAGCAAAAAATTGGAGCAAAGTATCGCTTGCATGTGAGTTGATGGTCGATAAACCAATAATAAAGTATGTACCAGTTTCCTACTCAGGCCAGGATGCAAAATTTCCACTATGGAGTAACATTTTAACTTACAAACAATATGAATATGATACTTCGAAAATGTTCTATTTACTCAATGCTGCCAGTACTCGATACAAAAATGATTTTGATATTCAATTGGCTTATGCCTATTTTTTAGCGCGGCATAAATTTCAAGATTATTTTTCAACCAGAATCCCCCTCTATAATTATATTCCACTGTCCTTACGTTATGTCACCGCAAGTAAAACATCGGTATTCGGTGGTTATACATATTGGTTACCTGATAAAAATTATCTTTCTTTGGAATTTAAAAAAGTGACAACAGTACTAAAAAACCTGAAAATAGATAGGAATAGACTGTATTTATTAAAAATATACGGCGCACGAACTAAACAGGAACTTCATGCTGCTAGTAAACAAATTTTAGAATTACCAAATTCGGATTTGACCTATTTTTACATTTTTGCTTCTTCACTGAACCAAGATAGCCTTTGTAGCGGAACCAGTTTATCGATACTTGCGCCAAAGCTAAAAAACTATCGTGTTGATTATAATACTTCGGAAACTTTGAAAGAAACAATATCTTTATATCTGAATTGTAATAAGAAATTTATTAATAGTGAGCTCATTCCTGTATTAAAATCGAATACCGCAGTTAATTATTTGTATTTTAAATTAATTAATGACATGTATGTAGATTATCCATGTAACCCTCTATTTTTAACCGTATTAAAAACTCACATCGGAAAGTTAAATTCATCAGATGTAAACGAGCAGTTATATCGGGGACTACGACAGTTGCAATTATGCCAGGATTACTCTGTAAAAAAATCCATTGCATCTATGCTCATAAACCAGCCTGTTCGAATTAATTATTTTTATCATGCCTATAATTTAATTGGGAAACGAAATTATTGTGAATTACCAATATCGAAAAAAGTAAAGGAGTTTTTCAAAAATATACCGGTTACTACGATTAAAGTAAAAATGGATATGTTAAAAATTGTGAATTTACTAAAAGAATGCAGCAAGCCCGCTGAATTCCAAAATGCTCTTAACATTTTACCACCACATAAAACATTACCGAAATTGACTTTAAACAACGATCCGCCCCCCGTTATCATCAAAATACTCAACTATCAGGAAGATTTTCGTGTTATTCCGTATACTATCAAGTTACAATCAAATGAAAAAAAACGTGTAAAAAAAGTTTCTGTCTATCTTTACAAGCCTGAAATTGACATGGTGGAACATATTGCCACATACAATATAACTCAAACAAACCCTGTTGTAACCATTGAAGGTCGTTATCGTTCCTGCATAAGTGATCATAAATTTATTGTAGACATAACAACCCAAAACAATAAGCAATGGAGAATACAAAAATCAATAAAATTACTTGATTCAAACATATTCTATTGCAAATAATATTAGCAAGTTAGGGGTGTAACTCTCATACTGATCAAATTTTTATAAGATTGCTTCTTATCTCCAAATAATTAGTTGAGCCTTTCCGAAAAAATCTTGGTTACTGCATTACCTGAAATTCCTCTTAAAATTATTGAAATAACGAAACAACACCGTAGAGTGATAGTAAGTGAAGCGTCAAATGTAACTGGTATCAGTCGGAATACAATTAAAGCTCATTTAAAAGTAATGCTGAAGCAGGGTTATTTAACCTTAAATGGTGCAGGTCGTGGTGCCTGGTATAGTATTAAATAAATTTAATAACCGGAGCTGTGTATAAACAGATTGTGTAGTACAAATACGGATCTGAAGTAGGATAAGTTGCTTGTTTTATAACATAGCTCAAAAAATAAATTTTGAAAATATAAATTATATTATAAAACAAGCAACTTACCCCCTACTTAGGTTAGTTAATAACATCTATCGCAACAATGCCACTACCACCAGAAACAAAAATAGTATTCCCATCTAATGAGATTTCTATTCGATATACAGTTCCAATATCTGATGTAAGCGGAATCGAATAGGTGGCACTGACAGCGAAAGCGGATGGGTTCGCAGGATCGAGAATAATTTTTTGCACCGTAGTATTATCTGGCATTACAAATATTTTACTACCATCGGAAGAAACTACCGAAGCTACAACCGGTGCCGTTAATGTTCCTAATGTTGATAATGAATTATTAACAACCGTACTGTTATTGATGACACCAATACTACCATCATCACTCCAGCTGCTTGTTAAGTATGTACCTGCATCAGCTAAGTTACTTGCTGAGAGTAAATGCGGTGTAAATAGAACTCTGTCCGGTGTTGTAATTCCACTTTCTCCGAACAGGATTCGATCACCTATTGATGAAACACCATCAACTGTTGGGCTGTATAACCTGCCACTTGCGAAAGTCTGTGAGCTTATCACTGTACTGGTGTCGCTATTAAACAATTTATAATATTGAAATTGATTTTCTGCGGTTAATACAATGTTGTTTTCTGAAACACACTCAAGGCGATCTACTGTTGTAGTTGCCATGACTTGAATAAATTGTAACGTTGCAGCGTTATACTGTCTAAAGTCAACACCGGTTGCGACATACAGGAAACCATCTGCTGGACACCAGCTTAGGTCACTGGCATTTGCTATCGATTGATTAATCGAAGTATTGTCCGTTAAATTAATTCGGGTTAATAATTTACCTACGATATCAAGGCTATAAAGTGCATGATTATTTGCATCATAAATCATTTCGACAGATCGCCCACCGATTGGCCAATAGTCCGGGGTAATCGTAGCTTGGGTTATTACTGAAAAATTCGGCGCACCGGTTTGATGGCCATCTACCGTGACATTGTAACTACCCGCAGCTAAAGCTGGGATTGTAGCGCGCAATTCTTGGTCATTTATGTAGCGAACATTGGTTGCGAGTACATTACCAAATAATACTACCGATGCTGGTACAAAACCGGTTCCGGTTAATAACACTTCAAACTGATTCCCGACACCC
>JBGMQW010000080.1:7037-8861 GCA_048060815.1 Thiohalomonadales bacterium
TTGATTTTTATAAGTCGCACTTTGTGGCTCTGCATCGTAAAAATAAACCGGGGTACTACCACTTCCCTGATAATCTGTGACCATAACGGCGTTATTGGCAAAGTCAAATTCGATGTCACTTAAGATAGTATTAAGCTGTAAGTTAATTGGAGTTGAAGTACCTACTGTAAAAGTATCCAACGCTATTTCTATCAAGCTATCAGTTCTTAATGCATAAAAATGTTTGAAATCCGGACTGATCGCCATGCTGCTTAAATTAGCAAATGATAGTGATGTGGTTTGCCAACCACCGCCACTCACGTATTGGTAACGCGTAACTTGGGTAAGACCTCGATTCAATACATAGAGGCTTTCATTAACCGGATTAAAATATCCTTTAACTTTGGTGCCACCAATACTCACGACCGAATAAGGATAATAAACCGGATCTGCGGTTATTAATTGGGTAGTGGAAGTATAACTGTGACCTGCATATTGTATCTGTATTGTATGTGAGCCTTTACTTACATTGGGTAAGATTAATTCGACAGCGTTACTGCTTAACACTACTGGCGAAATTACTTCTATTCCATCAATATAAAAAGTATCGGCGTTGCTTAATGTGTTTCCTGATAGCATTACTCTTAAGGAATTACTAGCAGTTAATACACTTGCATTTGCACCATAAAGATAACCTGGCGCACTCGCATCGAGTGGTACCGGATCATCAATATCGGCTAAAAGATCATTATCATCATTGGGATCAGCATTGTTGCCGATACCATCGTTATCGGTATCCAACCATTCTGATGCATCTAATGGGAATGCATCATTAATATCAAGATAGGTATCGTTATCATCATCGGTATCGGCATTGTTACCTATACCATCGTTATCAGTATCCAGCCATTCTGTGGTATCTAATGGGAATGCGTCATTAACATCAGGGAAAGTATCATTATCATCATCGGGATCGGCATTGTTGCCGATACCATCGTTATCGGTATCCAGCCATTCTGTGGCATCGAGTGGAAAGGCATCATTAACATCAGGGAAAGTATCATTATCATCATCGGTATCGGCATTGTTGCCTGTACCATCACTATCGGTGTCTAGCCATTCTGTGGCATCCAGAGGGAATGCATCATTAACATCAAGGAAGGTATCATTATCATCATCAGTATCAATTGGATTGCATTGGCCGTCGGCATCGGTATCTACTGGAATTGAATTTTTATCTTGCGGATCACTTAAACAGCTGATTTCAATGCTATCCAAAAATCCATCTCCATCAGTGTCCTTTGGAGCAATTGCCGGAAGCATGGTATAAGTGACTTTTACATCACGTATCGAAATAATTGTTTGATCTGCCTTGCCAGAGATAATACGAACTGTTGTACTTCGGGATGACCCAGCAGTAAAAGCAGTGGTATTAACGCTAACATTAATTTGAATTGGGCTTGTTGTTCCGGTACTACTTAAGGTTAACCATGTTGGAATAGTTACACCTGCTGGATATCCTATAGCAAGACCTGCAACATCCGGTTCGGTAAAGCTTGCCATCAGCATTTGACTGGCAGGAATTGCACCATTTGTGTCAGCAGTAAAAGTTAAACTTCCGGGACTAATCGCTAACGAACCACCAGCTCCTGGTATTACGCTAGTTTTACCAACACCACCACCGCCACCACATGCGGATATTAATACTGAAAAGCTAATTAAGATTGTGATTTGAACGATTTTTGACAACATAAACAACTCCAAACATTTTATTTAGAAATAAAACAAGAGAATTAAAAGCCGGAAAGTACTACATGGGGGAAAGCAGTAATTAAACTTTTGCTC
>JBGMQW010000080.1:8961-11974 GCA_048060815.1 Thiohalomonadales bacterium
TTAATTCAAATTTATCTGCAATTTTATTGAGTGGAATATCACCGTGACGTTGACATAAATAGATGGCAAATTTTCGAGCATCATTACGCACCCGTTTATTGGCACTGGTTTTTCGTATTTGGGATTTGGTTATGTTAAATACTTTCGAGACAACAACAATATTCTGATTCGCAGTCGACCGTGATTGTAAGATCTACTTTATGGTTTTGGTATCGAGTCCATTGCTTTTTTTACATAATATTTTTATTAATTGACGCAATGAAAATGTTTATTTATTCATCACTAGAAAATCTAAATGTAAAATACTACTATACTATGTACCGAGTATGCTTATACTAGTCACTATTTCTGATGAAATTTTGTTCAACTAAAAACAAGGAATAAATAAAATGAAAATTCTATTTAGTACAATTTTATTGGTGATACTTTTTTTAACTGGTTGTAGCAGTGATGACCCGGCACCGACACCACCAGCACCGGTGTTAAAATATGTCTATTTAGAGCCTGATGTTTTAACTTTAGATGTTAATACGAGTCAAGAATTTAAGGCCACTGCGGTTTACGATATTACTCCTTCAGTCGATGTTACTGATAAGGTAGTCTGGTCACTCGAAGCAGACAATACAACTTTAAAATTAAATACAACTATCCCTGGGCTTGTTGAGGCAGTTACTGCAGGAACGGACAAAGTTATAGCAAGCATCGGCGATATTCAATCAGCAGGTGCACCCGTAACAGTCGTTGATGAGATTCTAACCCAACTGATTGTGTCACCTCCATCTGTGGGTATCGGTACTGGAAATACATTTGCATTTAAAGCGGAAGGAATTTATCCGAATCGTACACAGGATCTAACACTTGAAAGTACCTGGACGTCGAACAACGAAGCAAAAGTAACAATGAATAACAATGTCGCAACTGGAGTCGCAGTAACATCCCAACTAGCGATTGTTACGGCCAGCTTTGAAAACCTTACAGATACTGCACAAGTTCAAGTGTATGGTGTGCTTGACCGAGTGGAAATTGTGCCAATCATTCCTGTTCTTTTCGAAGGAGCTACCCAGCAATTTTTTGCATACGGATATTATGTGGGTTCAAACGAACCCGCTGAGGATCTTACAAATAAAGTTTTTTGGACTAGTTCTGATGTTAAAGTTATGGATCTAGTCAATACCACGGGACGTTTTGCGGCAGTAAATGAAGGTATCTCAGAAATTAAAGCAAAATATTCTGAAATGGACTTCACCGCAACGCAGACAGTATCAGTAGCTGCTTTTATCATCGTAAATATTAATATTAGCCCTGAGAATAGTATTATCATCGTTAACGCAACCAGGGAATTTGACGTATATGCAGTCAATTCCGATAAGAGTCAATATAATCTTAATAACACTGTTGGCTTAAGTATGCAATCGAGTAACAAAGACCTGGCTTATTTCAGTTATGACAATACGAAACGTTTTTGGATACTTCATGCAATTGCCCCGGGAACATTGACCGTGAATGCACGATATATCGATAATAGAGATCAAAAAGAATACCTGGCGAATACATCGCTTACTATCAATTAGTATAGAACCCTAATCAGGGTTCATCAATTGGTCAGGCTTGAGAAATCTATTTAATAGAAATTAATTACTCAAGTCTGATCATCGTTATCTGCTTATTACATTAGTGTTTATAGCTCTGACTGGTTCTAACAGTTACCCATTTTTTATAAAACATCTCACCTTAATAAGTTCGATCATTTTTATTATATATTATTGAGTTTCGTAATTCATATATAGATATAGTGCTAAAATTATTAGAACAAAAATTGAATCAACTGTTAGGCACTACAAAACACATGGAGGATACAACATGAGTGAAGTTTCTGTTATTGGATTGGGGCTAATGGGATCAGCGCTGGCTCGCGCATTTCTTGGTGATGGCCATCGCGTCACTGTCTGGAACCGAACAAGCACGAAGGCCGAACCGCTTGTCCGGGATGGTGCAGTTCTTGCTGCTAATGTTGCGTTAGCTGTGAGCGCTAGCCCGATCGTTTTCGTCTGTGTCGATAATTACGAGCTAACGAAGACGTTACTGGGATCAAAGGAAGTCGCAGCCAACCTCCCAGATCGGGTAGTGGTTCAGCTGAGTACCGGCAGCCCGCAGGAGGCCCGAGACAGCGAAGCGTGGATACAGGAACAAGGTGCCGAGTACCTTGATGGTGCCATTATGGCATTTCCTGATCAGATTGGGACGCCGGACGCTACGATTCTCGTAGCGGGTTCGGAATCCGCTTTCCAAAAAAGTGAGTCGCTCCTCAAGAGCCTTGCCGGGGAAGTGAGTTATGTTGGTCCACAGGCAGGAGCAGCATCGGCACTCGACTGCGCGATTCTTTCCTACTTCTATGGTGGGATGCTGGGTTGTATTCACGGTGCTAACATCTGCAAATCCGAGGGCCTTCCCCTGGATTCGTATGGATCAATACTCTCCGATCTGTCACCAGTACTAGCTGATCAGGTCAAACATATCGGTGAGGTCATTCATGCGGGTACATATAAAAATCCCCAGGCCTCCCTGAAAACCCACACGTCAGCTATCGGAAGACTCGTGCAGCAAGCTCAAGAGAGTAACATCAATTCCGAGTATCCGCTATTCACTACCGGTTTCTTTGGGAAGGGTTTGGCTGCATACCCAACGGAGGAACTGGCATCCCTCATCAAGGTGTTGCGCGAGGGAGCTAAACATTCTCCTAAAGAAGAAGATAACACTGTTTTGCCATCGGTGGAGAAAGTGAATTAATTCACAAACTAATTTTAACTGTTTTATTCGGTACAATCACATTATAAAAGCCTGTAAAAAGTAACTGTGTCTGCAGACTGATCAGGCGATTGTACTTTAACGTAATAACGATACCGGTGATGTTGGTTTTAAATGATTTCTAGATTAATTGTGAGTCACCAATCGAAGTAGCAAATGATAAAACAAAATTAGGACCAAGCAGGGGAGCAATGACCATTGCACCAAT
>JBGMQW010000080.1:12074-14846 GCA_048060815.1 Thiohalomonadales bacterium
TTTATTTCTCTTGAAATAGTTGATGGTGCTCGTTCTAATTCATATCCTATCTGCTTTTGTGTTTTACCTGCTCTTAAGTTGTGTTGTATATAAAGTCTTTCTTCACTACTTAAATGTTGATATGGTTTCATGCCAATTCCTGGTTTTTGGTTAGTTGTTTAACAAACCAATTTTAACCGGTTTAAAAGTTAAGAATTGCACTTATTGTATGAATTCGGGTAAGACTAGATCTTTCTACTCCCTTAGGCAGATCGATCAAACCATTTTGGTAATTTTGAGGGAAAGATAGCGGATAGGGGATTACTAAGTATTTGATTTTATGCTCAGTGCAAGATCTACACCCCTTTCCTGTTTATTTCGGTTTTTATTTTTAGATTTTTTATAGCTTATTTTTTTGTTCTTTTCGAATTCTAAAACGTTAAATATCAGATAAAAATGGTGTTTGACTCTTCTTAAAATCCTGATTAAACACACTATCCGTGTCACTCAGAGTATTTTGACTAATTGGAATGTGCTTATCAAGTGGAATATTTGGGGCGTTCGGCTTAACTGGAATTTTTTTACTAATTGGAGCACTCTGTTTAACTGGAATATTTTGACTAGTGATAAATTCTTTGTCGTCACTTTCATATGGTGCAAAAAAATTATCCCACCGTGTCTCAAGTATTGTTAACGCATTTTTAATTGGTAGTGCTATTAGTAAGTTATTATTCATGCTAATCAATTTATATTCATATAATTTTTTTATCGCATCTTTAATTTCAAAATTAACGTCACAACTCCACTTTTGTTTTAACCAACGTTCAATTTTTTTATCCAACTCATGTTGTGATATTCCTTTCTTATTAACTAAAAGAAAGTAATATGCAATAATAATTTCTTTGCATTCCTATTCCTCAGCATCATCAAGCAATCGATGAAATACACCGGCATTATTATCCAGGTTTTTTAAATATAAATTATCAGTTAAGGTTTTCATGAATTGTAATTTTTTATTTTTAAAGTTATTTAACTGCTTCCATAGATAAGCTGCTAAAGTACCTACACCTGCTAATAAAATGAGTAATTTTGTTTTATCTATTTCAATTTCTGTTGTACTTAATTCAAACCAATAACCAATTAATGAAGCTAGCAATATAATTGTCGCGCTAAGTTTTGTGAAGACAATTAAACCTCCACTTAGTGCAGCAGGAATACCAATCATTAATTTATCGATAGTTCTCATTTTAATTTGCGTATTTGGAAATAACATCTCCAAGTCGGATTTTGGAACATTTCTGAATAACTTTAAAAAAATTGCACCAGTTTTACTCTTTTTGTCTGATGTTTTAATTTGGTTTGAAGCTTTTTGTTTTAAGTAAATAACGACCCTATCATAATTTGTAAAAGTAATTTTTTTAGAAAATAGGCTAAACCAATATCGCACCCGTTCAGTTTTTATATTAGCACCTCGGTAATATAATAAAACTTCTGAATATTCTGTAAAATCAACTTTTAATTTTATTTTAAACAATGATGCTACTTTTAACGCTTTTTCTAATTCAATTTGTGGTATTTTTTCATAATTAGCCTTATTTAAAATGTCCTCTAAAAATTCAACAAACTGATCGTCTTCTGTAGAAAGATTATAAATTTCTCGAGTATCTGAATCGGGATCGAATGGCGCATAACTATTCTTTAATATATCTAGATAGGAATGAAATTCAAAATGTAAAATACTCTGAATTAATTGATATAACTGTTCAAATTCTTGACGTTCACTCGGTTGTAAATCACCACGCGATATACACATATCGAGAACATCAATTTTTCGAAATGGTATAAAACGCAATGCCTTCATTTTAATACTCCGTTATTGTTAAACTATCAAATTAATTTTTGATATTAAAAGTTTTCCCACTTTTACTTATCTGCTATGCGTTTATTTGCATTTGAGTTATCATTCAAATTATCAATTTCAATAAAATTTCCGGCTTGTGCTAAACCCTATTTCATACCACACACCTACGCTGACACTTGATAAAATTTTAAATTGGCATATGTGATGCTGTAACTCCATTAAAATATTCGGTTTGGTAAAGACTAAACTCCACATTTATGGATTTTCCATATAGTATTAATACGCAAACCAATCAAAAATACAATATTTGGTTCCTTTAGCTCCACGGACATATTTTTGTTCTGTGTACAACTATTTAATCTACTAACATAGCAATAAAGTTACTTTCTATCATAATAGTCTACATAGACATTATATGAAAATAAAACATTTTGCATTTTAAATAATTTTCAATATTTCAAGCATTTACTAAATACCTGCGCTGATTCTCTTCGTTTATCATAACTCATGGATGCTGTCCAAATAACTATCGATAATGATGAATATGAAAACATATTCATGTTTCGCAATATTCGTAAAGTAAACGGTTATTTACTCGACGATTTTTATCATGTTGTCATTCATTATGATTAATTTTGTCTAGTAGGGATTGGCAATGCTGTTCTAATGCTTGAGCATGACATTCATAAGAAAAAAATCATGATTTTTCAATGTGCTTAGTAAAAGTATGTACAATTTTCTAGCCATCTGGTTTACTTAAAGTCGGTAATGTATAGATCGTGAGGCCTTACATTTTATATTCATCTTGAAGTGAAATGTAAGGCATGTCCCAATACCCCATACCCTAAGTCTTTGGTTTTATACTCAGTGCGAGATCTGCACCCCAATACCTTCGAATTAATATGAAACAGTTTTGTTAAGTTATTAAGTTA
>JBGMQW010000081.1:0-14836 GCA_048060815.1 Thiohalomonadales bacterium
GATTAAAGTGAGTATAATATTAAGTATAAGCAAGTGACACAGATTAAATACTTTAAACTTAGTTAAATCCAAGTTTAAATCTTAATAATTTTCTTTTTTAGATTTTCTTTGCGCTCTTTGCGTCTTTGCGGAAAAAACGATTTTGATTTTTATATATAATCAAACATCGTTAAGTTTTGAACTTTTGAGTAGGCTTTTTGAGATGCTTCTAAGCCTGTTAATCTTAGGTTTAAGCGTGTAACTGCCTCAGTATAATCCAAATCCTTTATTTCAGATTGAACTTTCTTTAAATGCAGTAAATGGCTTGAATTAATATCTTTCTGGGTATCCAGGGCGCGTAGACGCGAACCAGTGTTTGCCCGGATTGTTAATATATTATCAATTGCATTATCAATTGACACTAAACTTTGATTAATTGAATTTCCTAATTTTGCTTTTTCCTTAGAGGCATTTCTTGGGGTATCCAGACTAGTAGCCAAATTTCGAAGCGTAGCAAAAACATCTTGATTTTTACTGGATTCAATAAGGAAACTATCACCATCTTTGGGTATACCTTTAAATGATGTTTGTACTCCACGAAATTCAATTTCGCCTTCTTCAATATATTTTGTTCCTGGCGCGATGACAATATTACCTTTTTCATCAGTCACTTTATAATGAATATCACCGGTGTCATTCAATTGATCGAATTCCAGTAAATAATTACCGGATTGATATTCCTGGTTAGTTCCACCCGGGTTAGCCACAGCTGTACCGCGGTTATCTGAATTAAAATTAATACTAAATTTACCATTACCATTTTTAATAGTCCGAAAAACTTCAGTTCCTGAATCGCCAACTGATATTTGACGATTTTCACCTATTTGTAACATTCGTTGTCCGTCATCACCATTATATCGAAAATTGCCATTTGCTGAATCAGTGAACGGAGTAAATTTTACTTTTGAGCCTGCAAATAAATAATCACTATTACCATCAACGGCATTAGCAAGCCCTTTAAGCTCACTATTAAGTTGATTAATTTCTTGTGCAATAGAAGCACGGGTATCATTGGTTTGAATTGCGTTATTAGCTTGAATGGTTAATTCTCTAACGCGTTGTAATACGTTAATTGAATTTGCCAGTACACCCTCTTGTATTTCCAGCCTTGTTTGTCCTGAATAAATCGAACTTTGATATTGATCAAAGTTGTCTACTGACTGTTGTAAATCAATAATACGTGCTGCAGCAACAGGATCATCTGATGATGAAAATATTCTTTCACCAGTTGCAACCTGACGTTGAACATCACTTAGTTTTGATTGTTGATCAAGCATGGCATTAACTGCGACTTGATGAATTTGATTAGACGATATTCTCATTATTATGATTCCGCTATCTTCTAAGGACAGCCATCAATTCCTGGAACATTTTATCAGCAGTAGCGATAACTTGAGAATTTGCCTTAAATTGTGTTTGCAATTTAAGTAATTTTGTAGCTTCCTCATCAAGATTTACACCTGAAACAGTTTCTTTTGCTTGAATTGACTGATTTAACAACACTTGTTGTGCATCAGCATTCACATCCAACTCGTGTGTCCGGGTACCTACCTTGCTGACCATTTCAGCATAGGCCTCATTATAATTTATTCGTCCTTCGATTAAATTATTAGCCCGGTGTAATCTGGCTAAAGATAAAATATTGGTATTATCGCCTATAGCATTGTTATTATATTCAATACTAAAAGTATCTCCTGCTACAAGATCACCTTTTAATTTTGCCGACACAGATAACTGCTTACCATTTAAAATTGGCGTTAAAATTAGATCTTCATTTTCTTGATAATTAATTGGACCTGATAATATTTTTGAACCAGAAGAATCAGCATTTGAATCATCAATTATTTGTAATTGATGATTATCCAGAATTTTAATTGTAATATTAGATAGCTCTTTTGAATCTTCAGCTATATCATCGACAGAAAATGCTATTTTAGATGTTGCTTGTTCACCAGAAACTGCAATTTTAATAGAACCATCATTATTATAACCAACCAGATTTTCTTGTTCACCTTCAAGATTATTTACATCAACAAATGCTAGTTCCAACCGGCCACTACCTAAATTAGAAATTGAGCCGGATGACCGAACTGGTGCAGATGCAGCTATTTTATTTGAATCAGTAATTAAAACTTCAATATTTTTTGCTGCATGGTGGGTTGGTCTAATTAAAAAACTATCACCATTTGCTACAGTACCACCTGACTCTAACTTCAGAGAAAAACCATCAGCACTAAACTCTTCTGGAAAATTAGCAAATTTTTTGACTGTAACGTTATCATTTAAACGAATCAGACTATATTCATTATCATTATATTCCAGTCTATAATCACTCGCTGATACTTTTGTAACATCGGTTATTAAAGCAGACAATTGATAATCACCCTTGTTATGCGCACCTGAGATAACATCTGGTGATGAACTATCCAAACCATTAAAAAATTTTGCTCCATAATTACTATTTAAATCAAGCCCGGACTCGTGTTGTTCATTAAACGTAGTCGCTAAAGCAAGGCTTATTCGGCCTAATTCATTTTGAGTGGTATCAACAATATCATATTGAAATTCCAGTAAACCACCTAATTCACCACCTGAGATAAATCGTGTTATATCAGATCTTGAATTATTTCCAACAAATACAATATCAACCTTACTTGAATCAAATTCATTCGTAACAACATCTATTCTGGATGATTCATTCCCTAAAACCAAAGTTTGACCTTTACCAATAAATACATTAAGTGCACCGTCATCTTGTTCTTTCGTTGTCACGTTAATTTTTTCTGCTAAATCCTGTAATAACATATCACGTTTATCTAATAAGTCATTAGCAGGCTGACCGGTACTTTGTTGCGCAAGAGTAATACTTTGATTTAATTTAGCTATAGTAGATGCAATATGATTAATATCGTTTGTAATGTTTTTTGTTTGCTTATTACCACCAAGACGTAAATCTTGAAGACGCGTATCGATATTATGAAAACGATTTGTTAAGGTATTTGCTGTTGAAATCATTACTTGACGAGCCGTAGTTGATCCTGGCTCATTAGAAACTCCATTAACAGAATCAAAAAATTCTTGTAACACCAGCCCCATTCCTGCTTTAGGGTCGGATAACAACTCATCGACTTGTGATGTTAACTGAAATCCGGTTTTAAATGAATTTGTTAATGAAGTATTATCACGGACATTATTCGTTAAAAACTCGTCATGCAACCGTCGAACTGATGATATTCGCACACCACGTCCAAGTGCACCATTCGATAATTGTTGAGGATTACGTGTAGTTTTATCAACACGCTGCCTTGAGTATCCTTCAGTACTTGCATTCGCTATATTATGACTAACTGTTGCCAACTCACGTTGAGTAGTCAGTGTTCCAGATAAGCCAATACCAAGAACATCACCGGATGGCATAATTATCACCTGTTTTAAGAAATAGTTTTACTAATAAATACATTTTAATTTGTATCTCCGGAATTAGAACTCGAATCAGAATTAATTTTTGGAGATACTTCTCTTGCCATTAGATTCACAATTTTATCCGCATATGCAGGATCCGTTGCATAACCGGATTTTGATAATTCGTTAATAAAAGCCGAAGGATCGCTCGATACTTTTAGTGCTTGTTCATAACGTGGATTTGACTTTAAATAATTCACGTAATCATCAAAACTTTCATCAATTGAAGTGTAAGCTTTAAATTTTGAATGTTCACGCATTGCTATACCATCTTTATATTCCAGAGTGTTTTTTGACACTGTTGGTCCTTGCCAATCATTGCTTGCCTTTATATTAAACAAATTAAATCCACTACTGCCATCAGGATGTCGTTGAACACCCTGACCCCAGCCTGTTTCCAACGCTGCTTGTGCTATCAAAATATCCGGTTCAGTGCCTAATTCTTTTGCAGCTTTTTCTGCATAGGGGCGCACCGTATTAATGAAACGTTGTTGCACAGTACCGCCAATAGTTTGTTCTGGCGAAGTGATAGTGTTTTCATTTAACGTTTTTTTCGGAAGTGCACCACTAAGTTGTTTAACTAGTATATCAGCCAAACCATTTGAGCTATCTTTAGACAGACTAAGCGATAATTGATTATCAAACATTTCCTGATACATTTGAGATTGGTCATTGTCAAAAAGTGAATTACCCATACTGGCATCGCGCATACTTTTTAACATCATTTGCATAAATATAGCTTCAAATTGTTCTGCAACCTGGCGTAAAGCCGTATCAGGATCATTACGCGCAAGACGCTTCATGTCAGAAAATCCTGACATATCATTATAAATGGCTGATTTATTTTCTATTGTCATAGTTATATATCAATAGTACTTTTAATTAAAATTAATTTAAATAACAATTAATTCAGCACGTAATGCTCCAGCTTCCTTGAGTGCTTCTAATATTGAAACCAAATCACCAGGGGAAACACCAACTTCATTAATGGCTCTGACAATATCATTTAACGATATTCCTGGCTCAAATAAAAACATACGTTTTTCCTTTTGTTCTGCTTCAAGTGTACTTCCCGTAGCAACGATAGTTTCCCCATCTGAAAATGGTTTTGGTTGTGATACCCGAGTGTTTTCTGAAATGGTTAAAGTCAAGCTACCATGCGATATTGCAGCGGGTAATACCCTAACATTCTCTCCTATAACGACCGTCCCTGATCTTGAATTGATAATAATTCGACCAGGTGATTTTCCAGGTTCAACTTTTAAATTTTCAAGCATCGCAATGAATGAGACACGTTGGTTTCTTTCCTGTGGTGCATTCACATGGATAGATGATGCATCAATAGAACGTGCGGTTCCTGGCCCCATTGTTTTGTTTATTGTTTCTGTAACTCGAATCGAAGTAGTGAAATCTGCTGTATTTAAATTCAAAACGATACTTGTTTCGTTTCCAAATGGTGTTTCAATGGTATTTTCAATTGTTGCGCCATTGGGTATTCGTCCAACACTGGGTATATTCACCGTAATGCTTGAACCATCACCACCATCAATACCAAAACCATTAACAATGACATTACCTTGCGCTATCGCATAAACTTTATCATCCACACCTTTTAGTGGTGATATAATTAAGCTACCGCCACGTAAACTTTTGGCATCGCCAATCGAAGAAACTGTTATATCAATCTTTTGTCCTTTTTTTGAAAAAGCGGGTAAATTTGCATGAACAATGACAGCTGCAACATTTTTAACAGCTAATCGTGCTTTTCCAGGCATAGTAACACCTAAACGTGAAATTAAACTTTTCAAACTTTGCTCGGTAAATGGTGCTGAGTTAGATGTGTCACCCGTACCATTTAACCCAATAACCAGACCATAACCTATTAGTTGGTTAGTTCGAACCCCAGCGACATTAGAAATATCTTTTAATCTTTCCGCTTTTACAATTCCCGTCTGCACCAGAAACAATACGAATATTCCTGTCACAAACAAATTTCGAATTTCTTTAAGTGTAAACATTAGATACCTTTTTTAGAAAATATATTTTATTAAAATGGCCATGATGTACCCTGGAAAAATTTACTTAACCAACCCATTTTATTTGCATCGTTAATAACGCCTTGACCTCCATATGAGATTTGGACATTCGCCACACGAGAGGATAATACGGTATTATCTGTGCTAATATCTTCAGGTCGTACTATGCCCATTACCCGAAGATATTCATTACCCTGGTTTAACATAATTAACTTTTCACCACGAACCAAAAGATTTCTATTAGTAAACACTTTTACTACTGTTACAGTTAACTCACCGGTCATATTGTTACTTTGTGCTGATTGTCCTTGAGATGAAAATCGTCGATCAGAGTCTACGGTGTTTTCTAATACATTTTTCCCATCAACTGTTACGGGTGAACCTATAATGGTAGGTGCAACTTCATTAATAATTGCACCTTTAGTGGTTTCTGTTCTAGCTGACTTTGAGGCGTTAGTTGTTTCACGTAATGAAATTGTTAAAATATCCCCAACATTCTTAGCGCGCATACTATCAAAAAAACCAACCCGCATACCATCCTGGAAAATTGCACCATCGATTGATTCGTTAAAATGTGTTACTTTTGGCGACAAAGGTGAGTAAGCAGGATTTCGTAATGCAATTGGTTTAGCACACGCAGTCATACTAATTACTAATACCATTAATAAAAATAATTTCAAATTTTTATATTTATCTACCATGCTATATACCAAGTATTTATAAATTATTATTAACGTACTGCCACATTTCATCAGCTGTTGATATTGCTTTTGAATTCATTTCGTATGCACGTTGTGTTTCAATCATACCAACCAATTCTTCAACTATGTTAACATTTGAGCCTTCTAACGAACCTTGCGCGAGTGACCCTAATCCATTTTGTGTTGGATTATTAATTTTTGCTATACCACTTGCTGTTGTTTCTGCAAACAAGTTATTTCCAACTGGTTGTAGACCTGCAGGATTAATAAAATCGGCTAACTGAATAACGCCTAGGATTGAAGATGCATTACCCGGTAACGAAGCTGATACAGTACCATCAGTACCAATTGTTACAGATTGTGCATCTGCAGGTATCGTTATTGATGGCTCCAGATGATAACCGGAAGATGTTACCATTTGGCCATCCTGATTTACCGAGAATGTTCCATCTCGAGTATACGCAGTTGTACCTTCAGGTTTTAAAATTTGAAAATAACCACGCCCAAGAATGGCAATATCCAACTGGTTATCAGTTTGACTAATACTACCTTGAGTATTTTGCTTTTGTGTCGCAACAGCACGAACTCCGGTACCGATCATTAAACCTGTCGGTAATATTGTATCTTCACTGCTTTGACCACCTGCTTGACGAATATTTTGATAAAGTAAATCTTCAAATAACATTCGGTCGCGTTTAAAACCAGTGGTAGATACATTGGCGAGGTTATTTGAAATAACCGCCAATTTATTTTGTTGTGCTTCTAGCCCGGTTTTTGATACCCAAAGAGCATTCGACATATTTATAACTCCAGATTAATATTTATTAATTTGCACTTTTTGTGCCATTTATAATGACTTTTGTATTACTTATTAATTTAATTTCAACATTTGAGCTGTTTGTTCGTCATTTTTCTCAGCTTGCTTCATTAATTTGATCTGCATCTCAAATTGTCTTTGTAACTCAATCATGTTCACCATTGCTTCAATGGAATTTACATTACTATTTTCAAGTGTACCTGCAACAATACTCACAGTTGAATCATTGCTAAAGGAACCACCGTTATTTAATCGCACTAAACCATCCGTACCTTTAACAAGGTTTGAATTATCTGGATTAACTAATTTTAATCGATCCAAAAGTACAATCGAAGTTGCAGGTTCACCAATTGGTACAACACTGACACTACCATTACCATTTATTTCAATTTTTTGTGCTTGAGGTATCGATATTGGACCTGATTCACCCATAACCGGTAAATTTTTGTTAGTTACCAGCAAACCTTCAGGACTAATTTTGAAGCTACCATTACGAGTAAGCGCTTCAGTGCCATCATCTGTTTGAACAACAAACCAGCCTTCACCATTTACGGCCACATCAAGATTTCGTCCCGTTGTTGCGAGCGTACCATTACTAAAATCTGTAGTTGAATCATCACTAATAACATTAACTCGTGAAGGATAACCAGGACCATAAATTTGCCGACTTTCCGCATCAACCAGATCTGCGCGAAAAGCAGTAGTATTGACATTGGCAAGATTATTCGCATTTACTGCCTGTGCTTGCATAATTTGTTTAGCACCCGACATTGCTACATATAACATGTGATCCATTTAAATTAGCCTTTATTGTTAACGAATATTAATGACAGATTGAGTTACCGCATCTGCCGTAGTAATTACTTGCGCATTAGCCTGGAAGTTGCGTTGCGCAGAAATCATATTGATTAATTGTTCAGTTAAATCAACATTTGATCCTTCTAATGCTCCAGATTGTATTAAACCCAGGCTACCAGAGCCTGGTGTACCCATTAATGGAATACCGGATTCAAAACTTTCTGCCCAGGTCGAATCACCTAATTGTCTTAATCCTTGTACGTTTGGAAAGTCAGATAATTGTATTTGACCTAAAGTTCTGGTTTGGCCATTAGTATAACGAGCTCGAACAACACCAGTTTCATCAATGTCCAAACTGGTTAATCTGCCCGTTGCAAAACCATCCTGGGTTAAGGCATTAACATTAAACTTTGAACCAAATTGAGTTATGGGTGTAGATGACAGAAAATCTAATGTTATCTGAACAGGATTTGAACCTGTTTCTGTAGTAAATTCAGTGTATTCAATTTGTCCTGGAGGAACCGGTGTACCATTAATACTTGCTAATGCTCCAGAACCATTAAACATAAGCTCATTTGATGCATAGGGAGCAGATTCAGCACCATTAATATCTTTACCGTCAATAAAAGTAAACACGTTCCATTGATTAGGATTATCACCCTTAACAAAATAGACAGTAGATTGATGGGATGTTCCTAAGGAATCAAAAACTGTTAAAGATGTAGAATGATTAAACGAGCCTGCATCACTTGGATCAAAGGGTTCAAACAGTGGTTTTTTTTCTGAACTATCCAGATTAACACCAACAGTTACCATACTTGTTGATTTAGGTTCTACATTGGCATTATCAAGTGATATTGGTCCGGTCTCACCAATAGGATTACCATTTTCATCGGCTTTTTTTCCTAATAATTTTAAATTATCACTGTTAACCATAAAACCTTCACGATCAATTTCGATTGCACCGGCACGGGAATAAACACGTTCGCCACCCTTATCTAACATGAAAAAGCCACCACCGTTGATAGCCATATCGAGATTATTATCCGTAAAATCAACATTACCCTGACTAAATTGCTGTGTAACTGCGGCTATACGAACACCTGATCCAATTGTATTCGATGATGAGCCAATATCAGATGCAGCATAAACATCGGCAAACTGTGCCCGGGATTTTTTAAATCCGGTGGTACTGGCATTTGCAACATTATTACCAATCATTTTTAACTCTTTACTTGCGGACTGAATTCCGCTTAAGGCTGCTCTAAATGGCATCTCTCTCTCCTCTTACTTATTTAATTTATCTTACTAATATTAATTACAGTATTTGTTTAACGTCAGGTAATTTTACCATTCCTGAATTTGTTAAATTTAATACAATAGGTTCACCGGGTTTACCAAGCGAGACACTTTCAACAGCGTCTGCAACTAATGTTTCTGCTGCCTGTGCTTTTCCATTAATCATAAAACCGGCCTGTAGTGTATATTGTCCTGGTGGTGCTTTTGCTGTTATTGTTTGAACTACACCTTTGTCATCTTTAACCTGTTTCGATATAACACCATCCCAATTAATGTTTGTAGTACCTGCTTTTTGTGGTCCTAAGCTTAAACTATGCACTAATTCACCTGAACTGTTTAAAATATTCACTCTTAAATCACCGGTTGCCTGTGGTAAATTTATCGCAGCAGTCACTTTGCCACCTTCGGGTAAAATTACATTATTCCCAGGAACCAATACTGAACGACCTACCAGACTTGATGCTTGTAACGCCTGATTAGATTGTAATGAAGTAGCTAATGTTTCAAAGGAATTTTTAATGTCGTTCATACCACTGACCTGACTGAACTGTGCCATTTGAGTAATGAACTCGCCATTTTCCATTGGTTTCATTGGATCTTGATGATTCATCTGTGCGGTCATCAATTTCATAAAATCTTCCTGACCAAGTCGGGGCTTTTCATGTGCATTTTGTGTTTTAGTTAATCCCAACGATTCGTTTGTTGGTAGTGTATTATCAATTGTACTCATGTTCGTAACCTATGTAGTTTTGTATTATTTTGTTTTTTTATTGACCTAATGCCAACGTTTTCATCATCATTTGTTTTGCGGTATTTAAAACTTCAACATTCGTTTGATATGAACGAGATGCCGAAATCATATTTGCCATTTCATCTATAGCATTAACATTCGGTCGGAATATATAACCATCACTATTTGCCATAGCATGAGTTGGATTATATTCACTGCGTAAGGGTTCATTACTTTCGACAATCCCTAACACTTGAACACCGTTATGTTCGTCATTAAAATTTTTCATCATTTCTGCAAAAACAGGCTGACGGGCTCGATAAGTATTCTCTTGAGTACTGCTTACGGTATCGACATTTGCCAAATTACTGGCTGTGGTATTTAGTCGAATGTTTTGTGCATTCATTGCAGATCCGGCAATATCAAAAATTGAATATAATGACATATTTATTCTCCCTTAATCGCTGATAGTAGCGTTCTGAATTTACCACTAATAAAAGTGATACTGGTTTGATAACGCATTGCGTTTTCAAGAAATTGGGCTTTTTCAATTTGATCTTCAACCGTATTACCATCAAGTGAACTTTGTTGTGGTTGACGGTATTTAAGCTGACCGCCATACACAAAACCGGTTGGTTGCATGTGTCGCGCATTACTGGTTAATAATGGGACATTAGTTGAAGCTACATTTTTATAATTATTTAGCATTTGTTTAAAATCCAGATCTCGCGCTTTATAATTCGGCGTATCTGAATTAGCCAGGTTGGCTGCTAAAATACGTGAACGAGCCCCGAATATTTTAATGGACTGTTCGTGTGCTCCTAAAATTGAATTCCAGTTTGGCATAATTTAAATCTCTTTGTTGTCTTGTACTGTTGTCAATTGCAACAGCTGTGCCAAGTTAACTATGCCTGTAATATCAGTAAGATAGATGGAGTTTTATGAATGAATACATTGCCAAACGGCAATTCGCTACCAAGGCGGCAATGGAAATCTGGATTTATACAGTTATTAAAGATGAAAGCAAAGATTAAAAATAATCGGAATAAACTAACGTCAACTAACGCGCACGCCAGCCATCGCGTAAGCGATACAAAACCCCCATAGGTGTGCGTACCATATCGAACGCATCACAATAACCGGTCGGTGACTCTGAACCACCTAATAGAATAAATCCTTTTGGATTAAGTGTTTGAGCCATTCTAATTAAAATATCTGTTTTTAGCTCAGATGAGAAATAAATTAAAACGTTTCGACAAAAAATAATGTCAAATTTTCCTAATAAAGTATAATTTGCAGTTAAATTTAATTCAGTAAATCGAACTCGTTGACGTATATCAGCATTAGCAACCCAATATTCTCCTTGTTCTTTAAAAAAACGTTTACGACGTTCATCGGTTAAACCACGATTCATACTCAACTTGTCGTATTGTGCTTCTTTTCCCATTTTTAACATGCTTGGAGAAATATCCGTTGCAATAATTTCCATATTCGCTTTTAGTGCACCAGGGTTTTTTTGCTGATATTCACTGGTAGTCATGCTAATCGAATAAGATTCCTGTCCGGATGAACACGCTGCCGACCAAATACGGATAGGTTTCGTTCTACCCTTACCTAATTCTGGTAGCATTATTTGATGCAACATTTCAAATGGATATTTATCACGAAACCACATAGTTTCATTTGTGGTCATGGCATCAACAACACGCTCTTTGAGTTTATTATTAGTATTTTTTTTTAATTCAACTAACATTGAACCTAAATCTGGATATGAAAATTCATGTGTTAATTTATTGAGTCTACTCGTTACCAGATAATGTTTATTCTCACCTAATACGATTCCGCAAGCATTCTCAAGAAAATCTCTGAATATTTCATATTCTTGTTTAGATATTTGTGTCACAAGTATTTTTTCGATTATCAGCAATAAAACTAGATTCGATTAAATTTTATCAGCAATTTTTTTACTTCTGCTGATAATTCTTCTGCATTAAATTTTGGAACAAATTTATCTGCGCCTACTTTTTCTACCATTGTTGTATTAAAAACACCACTTAGTGAAGTATGCAATAATATCGGTAATTTTTTTAGTCGTTCATCCGATTTTACTTCAGTTGTTAAGGTATAACCATCCATAACCGGCATTTCAACATCAGAGATAACCATGTCTAATGAATCAAAAATATCACTTTTGTCGGCTAGCGCTTTGAGTTGTTGCAGGCCATCACTTCCATCCTTACCAATAATTACTTCCATTCCCATTTTTTCCAGGGTTCGCTTAATTTGGTTACGTGCAACTGAAGAATCATCTATAACCATAATAGTAATGACTCTATCAGATTCTACTTTTGAATCTTCGGCTATTTCTATTGTAACACCAACTAATTCAGCAAATATTTTCTCAACGTCAATAATTTCAACCATTTCTTCATCAACACGAGTAACGGCTGTCATGTAATTTTCTTTTCCTAAACCTTTTGGTGGTGGTAATATTTCTTTCCAATTCATGTTTACAATTCTATCAACTGATTCAACTAAAAATCCCTGCACAGCTCGATTGTATTCAGAAATAATAACAAAGCTATCTTCTCTATTTTTTAACGGCTTCTTACCAATGGCTTGTGCCAGATCCAAAACCATAATGGTACGCCCACGCATGTTCGCGATACCACAAACAATAGGATTCGAATTTGGAATAGCCGTTAATGTCGGGCAATGAATAACTTCTTGTACTTTAAAAACATTGATTCCAAATTTTTGTCGTCCACCAAGTTTAAAAATTAACAACTCCAGTCGGTTTTGCCCAACAAGTTGCGTCCGTTGATCAACACCATCAAGTACACCAGCCATGTCATACCTCTTTTTTTATATAACGTAGTTATGAATATCTAGGTAGTTATCGGCAAAAGGAAGTAATTTCTTGAGAATTACAAAACGGCATATTGTTTGCAATAGAATAAATTATATTTGTTTTAATGACAGTAGTGGATCAAACGAATTTTGGAGAAATTGACATTAATTGTCCAAAACCAAAATTGTCATTAATACTAACAACTTAAAACCGCTAATTTTAAATATGAGAATTAAGTCAATCTTATGACAACAAACCAATATTTGATAACATTTTTATAAAGGCTATAAATATATGATTACTCTAGAAAAAAATAATAAAATGCCATATCCGGCAGTGATCTTCCGCTATGTCATGTTATTATTTGCTCTATCCATTTTTATTCCTACAAATATAACGGCAAAAGATGGTTATCAATCAATGTTGGAGTTACGTAAAGTAGCACTAAACTTTATTCAACATCAATATACTCCAAACGTTAAACCACGCATTGTTTTTGCACGCTGGGACAAGCGACTAAAACTAAACAAATGTGACAACACAAAAATAGAAGCCTTTTATCCAGGAATGCAACAACGATTAGGAAATGTGAGTGTTGGTTTGCGCTGCACTGAGAAAAAATCATGGACTCTATATCTGCGTGCCTTTATCACGATACAGCAGAATATTGTTCATTCAAAACGTTTCATTAACCGTGGTACAGTTATAACAAAAGATGACTTAATCATTGATAATATTGAGATTTCTAATAATAACAGTAAATATTTCCAGGATCCAAAAGACATCATTGGCAAAGTCGCCAAACGAAATATAACCATTGGAAAAAAGATTTCTGCTACATCGTTAAAACCTGCTCTTATAATCAAACGCGGTCAACAGGTCACAATAGTAGCAAAAACTGCAGGCATTTTAATTCGTACTAAAGGTAAGGCATTATCCGATGGAGCAATAGGCCAAATTGTGAAAGTTAAAAATAGCCGAAGCAAGCGCAAATTACAGGCCACCGTGATAGCTCCAAATACTGTACAAATTAATATGTAAAATGTGTCAATAAATTAACGCATGCACTAAAGTTCTGGATAAGCTGGCCGCTATGATGAATATAATGTAATAGAGGTTATTTATCGTAATGGAAATATCAGGCGCAAATTCAACAAAAGCAGAAAGCAAAAGTGATAAATCAGTATCAAGCACTGCTAAACCAGCAACAGCGGGTGTTACTACAAAAACAGGTAGCACATCAGGTAATAAATCAGGTCAGACAGATACTGTTAGTTTAACGGATACTGCCGCCCGCTTAAAAGAATTAGAGATGGGTCTTGCCAGCCAACCGATTGTAGATACTCAACGAGTACAATCTGTACAAAGTGCAATTAATGAAGGAACTTTTGAAGTAGACCCGGATAGTGTCGCAGAAAAAATGCTAGAATTTGAATCCGGACTAGATAAAACGAGTTAACATGAAAAAAGATCTTATTGAAAATATTCTAAACAAAATTCTGTCAGAATTAAATGGCTTGTTTATTTTATTAAATAAAGAAAAAGAATTACTAGCCATCAGTGACTTTGATAATATCACGGCTATTGCAGAACAAAAAAAACAAATCATTACTAATATCGAAGTAAATGATGCTAAATTTAAAGCAATGTTAAAAACTCAGGATTATACTGAAACCGGAAAATCAATACACGACATCATCACAGAAAATATTCCCGGTAGTGTTTATCTATGGATTGAAATAGAAAAGTTATTAAAACAATGCAAAGACAAAAATTCAATAAATGGCATTATACTCGCAAATAATCGCCGTCAAATCCAGGAAAGCATCGCTATTTTACAAGGACAATCAAATGAAGTTCTAACCTATGGTGCTACAGGCGAATCTGTTACATCGAAACAAATATTAAATTTACCACTCTCTGTTTGATTAATTATTCTATAATAGCAAATCAAGCTTAAATTCAGTATTTCCAGTTAAAATTCCATTTAAATTTATAGGATTATATTCCTTCAACAACTAATACAGGATATCATCTGTATTACATGTTTGCCCCTGTAGCTCAGCTGAATAGAGTGGCCCCCTCCTAAGGGGCAGGTCACAG
>JBGMQW010000082.1:0-14828 GCA_048060815.1 Thiohalomonadales bacterium
CGTTCTACAAATCCATAGACCTGACTTAATCCTAGCCCGGTTCCCAATTCTCCTTTAGTGGAGTAAAAAGGATCAAAAATATTCTCTAGAGTCACGGTATCCATTCCACTACCGGTGTCAGTAATACTAAGGAGTACATAATCTCCAGAGCTTAAACCTAACTGCTGAACATCGTTTTTATTAAGTTGTTCATTACTGGTACTGATAGTTAACTGACCTCCTGATTTCATTGCATGCTGGGCATTAATACTCATGTTGATAATGGCATCTTCCAGGTCACCGCTATCTAACTCGACTGGCCATATGTTATTTTCTAGCGTTAATGTAAATTTAATACGGGCTGTTAATGTTTTTTTTAGCATATCTTGCTGTTCATGCAAGAAATTATTTATATCCATTACCACGATATCAGGTTGTTTGTGTTGAGAAAATGCCAGTAATTTTTTTGCCAGCCGGGAACCACGTTCAGCAGCATGCTGTATCCGTAGAGAAAATTTAGCGACCAGATTTTCATCACTTAAATGAGTATCGATTTGTTCGGCATAACCCAGAACAATTCCCAGAATATTATTATAATCATGTGCGATTCCACCCGTCAGTTTACCGAGTGCATCCATTTTTTGACTACGTCGGAGTTGTTCTTCCTGTTGTTTGATTTGAGTTAAATCAACACAGGTAGCAACAAAGCGTTGCTTGCCTTGAGTATCTTTCGGTAATTCAGCGACATATAATCGCATGGGAAAGATGCCTTTATTTTTTCGCTGTCCATCGACCTCTATGCCCACACCTATCACATGAGCTTCACCAGTATTCAGATAACGTTGCAAATATTCATCGTGTTTATCGGCATACGGTTCAGGCATCAATCGATTGACTTTTTGTCCGATTATCTCATCTGTATTATATCCAAATAGTGTTTCAGCTGCTTTATTAAAGGACAGTACCATTCCCGTTTGATCGATAGTAATGACCGCATTGATCATAAAATTGAGGATTTCGTCTTGCTCATGCTCCTTCAGTAACAAGGCTTGTTGTGCATCTGTTTTGGCCGTTATGTATTGCCATTCGCGCATAACCCGATTAATAACGGAAGGTAAATCTATAAATGCTTCAGGACTCTTAACCACATAGTCTAATGCTCCGGCTTTAATTGCATCAGCAGCAATATTTTCATCACCAAAACTGGTCATTAAGATAACCGGATAGTTATTGTTTTCATGCGAAGACTCTAATAAATCAGTACCCTTGCCATCAGGCAGGTTGAGATCAGCAATGACTAAACCCGGTGTGTTCGATTCAATGGATAATCGCGCAGCAGCAAGATTTTCGCAAATTTCAAGCGTTTCACATAAACCTTTTTCTTCAAGTACGCGTTGAATCAATTCAGCGTGAGCTTTATTGTCTTCAACAAGCAATATTGTTAATTTATTTTCAGTCATTACATTCCACTAATATGAACTAGCCTACATAAAAGGTTTGTGATTCCATGCTAACTAGTAATAACCTAGTTCATTCATCATTAAGGTAAAACTATCAAAATCAATTGGTTTAACCAGATAACTATTTGCGTGACGCTTATAGGCTTTTGCAACATCCATATCGGTACCAGATGTCGTTAGTATCACAACTGGAATACTTTTTAAATCATCTGATGTTTTTATATCATCTAACACTTCCAGACCATCTATTTTAGGAAGTCGCAGATCAAGTAATACCAGGTGTGGCAGCGGATATTTATTTCCATCACTATAATCACCGCGACGATGCAAGTAGTCCAAAGCCATCTCGCCATCGGACACATGTGTAATTTCATTGGCAATACGATTAACCTCAAAACTTCGTATCACCATTTCTGCGTGTGCCAGATTATCTTCAACCAATAGTATTTTTAAAGGTTCACCATTTGTGAATTTTTTATCCATCATACACCTCTGTGTAGAGTTTCATCGTTTTGTGAGATTACGAAATTAAATGTAGAACCATAACCTACTCCATCAGATTCCACCCATATTCGACCATCGTGAATATCCATAATCCGTTTCACAATAGCCAAGCCAACACCGGTTCCTTCATTCGCATTACTTAGCCTTTCAAATAAACCAAATATTTTTTTCTGGTAACGAGCATCAATACCAATACCGTTATCTTTGACAAAAAATACTTCTTTGTTACTGTTATTTATATCCCGTCGAACACCAATTATTATTTCCGGTATCACTCCAACACGTCGATATTTTATCGCATTTTCAATAAGATTAAGATAAACCTCCTTAAAACGAGCTTCTTCAACATGGATAGTTGGTAATTCAGATTCCACTATAATTTTTGCCTGAGTAGTGGTTATAGTAGCAGTCAACAATTTAAGTACCGAATTAACCAGGTCTTCGACTGCTACATCGACACGTGTAATCGTTTCCCGGCCAATACGCGATAACTCCAATAAATCATTTAACAAATGTTGCATTGTATTAGCGGCATCTCTAATTTTTTCAAAATCAGAATACATTCTTTCCTTATTATTTTCGGCAACATCTTTCTCTAGTAGACCAATAAATCCACTGATAGTCACAAGCGGGCTTTTAAGATCATGTGAAACGGTATAGGTAAATCGTTCAAGCTCGGCATTTTTTAGTTCTAATGATTTCAGCAACTGTTCTTTTTCACGCTCAATTTGAATACGAACGGTAACATCTTGTATTATGGCTGCAACCACTGTCCCTTGCTCTGTTACAACTGGAGTCAAACTTACTTCCACAGGAAATTGTGTACCGTCTTTGCGACAGGAAAATATATTTAGACCCGAGTCCATAGGACGAGTTGTTGGATTTTTAAAATACTCTTCACGTTGATGTGTATGAGTATCGAATGATGCTGGTACCAACTTCTCTACGGTTTCACCAACAAGTTCATCAATTGAAAATCCTGTTAAATTACTGAGTGCCTCATTGGCAAGTAAAATTATTCCTTTATTATCAACCATTAAAACACCATCGATAGCTGATTCCAATACACCTCGAAATAATGCTTCACTACTTGCCAACTGTTCTTTGCTTTTATTTAACTTTTCCTGTTCACTAAGAAGCGAAGCTGTCATTAAATTAAATGTTCGTCCCAATAGTCCAGTTTCATCATTGGATGTTTCATCTGCGCGAACAAATAAATCGCCTTCAATTATCTTTTTTGCCGTATTGGTGAGTTTAATAATTGGCTGGGTAATTTGCCTGGAAATATAGATGGATATAATAATAATAATAATTGAAAAAATAATTAAAATAGCGATAACAGTATTACGCATCTGGATTAGATAAGAAAAAGCCTCAGACTTATCAATCTTTACTACTAATCCCCATTCTGGACCTTTGATATAACGTGTTACCGCTAACACGGCTTTATCTCGATAATCAATGTAATTCTCAAACAATTTTTCATCACCATTCACTGCATATATCATTGGTATGTTTGTCTGATTACTATTGATGCGTAAATTTAACGCCGCATCTTTATTAAAACGAGTTGGCATAATAAAAACCGCGTCACCTTGACTAGTACGAGTAGCAAGTACCGTTTCACCTGTTTCCCCTAACCCGGTATAATCTTTGATGGATGACATCATGGTATTTATAGACGACTCAATTACCAGTACACCAAGTAGTTTTTCTTTGAGATAAAGTGGTCCTGAGAACATTACCATCAAATTCTGATTTTCATCAAGCTCAAAAAAATTAACACGATTTTCTTTTTTACCAGAATAAAAAATCTCGGTATTTGTGATATTTTGATCTATCCTGCTTTTATTTGTGGCTGCCACAACTTTACCGTCAAGTGCAACGATCAATATAACTTTAAAGTCATCGATCGATTTTTTGGCATCCGCAATAATTCGATTCATTTTATTTTGATGCAGTATTTCACCGGTTTGATTATATTTATCCAGACTAATGCGCAGTTGTGTCCGGCTAGCCACCAACCTGAGTCTTTCCATATTTTGCTGATAAAGGCCTTGAATACGAGTACGCTGAATAGATGCAACAGACTCAAGATGATTAAGAATTTCACGAGTAGCATTTTCTTTTTCATGGAAATATAAAATACTATTACTGATAACGATCGAAATCAGTGAAATCGAAAGAAAGGTTAATATAAGCTTAGCTTTTATATTCATTACTGCATTGTGATTTTTAGATCGACATAAATTAAAGGGATACAATCACGAGTTCATACATTATTTGTATAATATAGAAGTAATCACTATTCCATACATAATAAAATGTTAATAATGATTAAATTCACTTTATATCTACCGACAATTAAAAAACGTTTAAGATCTAATATAAATATAGGTGATAAATTAAGATATATAACGTATAACTGAAATTTTTCGTTCCTATAAATATCTAAATTATCGGTTTGAAATAGTCTGCCAAGATTAACTCAAATAAAGCTACTGTCTGAGTCTGTAATTATCAGGAATGGAGAATAGGGATTGGTTTCGAATCGAATTTTTCAATAAAATACTTTAAATTTAATAGTCTTTTATTTCTCTATCGTGAAATAGAGATCGATCAACGTAAAATAAGCAATAATCTATGATATCAATCTAGCGTGATCATTTTTCCAATTCATTACACTGAGTTGAAGTTTTTTTAAGCCACTCAAAAGCACCATCGGTGGACAACCATTCTTGTTGCATATCTAAACGATAAAACCATGCTTGATCATCACCGCCATAGGTAACCATAGCATCATCAATTTTCGGTTTCTTGACTTTTTTGGCTATTAAAGCAGGGATTACTTTTGGGAAAGATATTATGGCAGTGCATAATGCATTTTTAGCATCGGCTAATTTACCAAATCTGTACAAAGCCAAAACTTTACCAAATTCAATTTCAGGATTTATATCATCCGGGTAACATGCTGCAAGTTTTAAGCAGTTATCATTCTCACCACGAATTAAATATTCATTTGCAAGTAATGAACGAAAACCATGATTGTCATTTGGGTTAAGTTGTATAATTCGCTTCATGAGTTGAAATCCGTCTTCGGAATTGTTATTGCGTAGATGATATCCGATGAGTCGCGCCATACTGCGTAATGCAGGGCGATTATCCTGTATCATCCATGATAGATGTGGTTCTTTAACATTTTGCAAATTCATATTAATAATATCGGCAACACGAAACAATATGGGCTTGAGCAAATGTTCATCATGCCAGGGTTGATTGCTCATTTCGTGTAATACTAAAGCTGTGGCAATATCATCAAGAATTTCTATACTGTCAAATGCGGCAGGATGTGTCTCAAGAAAATCCAGCCATTCCTGTTCCATTTCCCAGGGATCATGCTCACCTAAAGGCTCATCTTGAATGGAAAAAGGTTTATCAAAATAAAATAGATTTTTCCATATCTGTTCTATTTTCTGAATGCTGTCTGAAGGAACAAGTTCGATAGCATTTTCCAGTGATTGCATGCTAGGTGCGGGTTCAAGAGATAAAGCGAATAGATCATCTTCATCTTCATTAAATGATTGTTCATCAAACTTACCAATGGTATATAATGGGCAAGGGCGATCTTTAATGTTATTGATTAGTGGTACCAGATCTTCCCCGGTCCCATCACTTATATTCATGCTTAAATCAAGAAATGCTTTAGAAGGATCCTTTGAGGCATTTATTAAAAATTCCATTGGATATTCGTCTTCAGGAAATCCAAGTTTTTGAAATTTTTTCAACCAGAACTGAGCACGTTGTTTTGCTTGTGAAAAGTTATTATCTGCTAGTAATAATTGTACTTCCAGTAAACTAAGAGAGATTTCATCAGGATCATCCTGTAATGCCTGATTAAAATGTTGCCATGCAAGTGATGAATCTCCGGAGTCCATGGCAATGGTCGACAGTCTCTGGTATGCACCACTACGTAATGCAGAACGGCCAGCAGATGTTATAACATGATCCAGAAGTTTTTGTTTCTTCGTTGAATAACCAAGTTCATCGTACAAGTTACAAACCAGATTGAGCGCATGTTCATGTTCACGTGAATTATATTTTTTAACATTTTCAAGTTTAGGTTCAAGTAGTTCGAGTGCCTTACGATTATTACCAGTTTCCATAAAATCTTCTGCTGCCATGAATAATGACTCCAGAGGAACATTGCCGGATGATAATGCTTGTTCTAACTTAAGCGGATTTAATAAACCCAAAACTATTGGCCAAATTTCATTTTTTGAGATCGGTGGCATTGGAGGCATACCAACACAACAATGTTTGTATTTTTTCCCGGAGCCACAAATACAAAGGGAATTTCGTTGTGGTTTAGGCAGTGGTAAGGGTTGAAAATCATTATCAGGCAGTGGTGTTGCATTCCATATCATCCGTCCAATGACACTTGCGAGCATTATTTGCATACGTCGGTCATGACTAAGATCAGTTTGAAAATCATGCTGATATTCAATAATAGATTGTTGCAACCATTGCAAATAAACCTGAGCATCACCATGCTCCAGAATATGGTCAATTGAATCTTCAATTAGCGATTCAAAATCAAGTTGGGATAGATCATCTTCGATATGATTAGACATAATTTTTAGTACTATATAATAACTACAACTTAGTATGGAATTGAATTGCAGATCACCCGATCAAATACAATTAGTTATCGATTTCTACTATTTACGGGCCCGTAACTATATGAATAAATGTTGGCCTATAATACCATGAAATTCGGTATCACTGAACTAGTTGTTATTGTATGTTATTAACGAACTTACGAAAATTTCGGTAACTTATTGAAAATAAATAAATAAATTACGTCCACCTTAACAAACTCCAATTCAGGAAAATACACTAAAATCCGAATCGAGAATCAGTGGGAAAAAGCAAGGAACTGCCCATGGAAGGACGACAACACTAACCGATTTTGAATTACGTTTTTTCAATTTCTTTAACTTTTTTAATATAAAGCTGAGCCATTGCTTCATAAATAGGGATAGGACATACAACACGAGAGACACTTCTTGCAATTAGTGCGGTTGCCATTAATGGCATTAACATGCCGGAATTGTCGGTCATTTCCATTACGATAACAAATGCGGTAATGGGTGTTTGTACAACACCAGTGAAATAACCCACCATTCCAAGTATTACTATTGCTGATGATGTGCTATTCGGTATAAATTCTGCCATAACAGAACCAAATCCGGCACCAATTGAAAGTGATGGTGCAAAAATTCCACCGGGGATGCCACTTAAATAGGAAACAACAGTTGCTAAAAATTTATAAAAAGGAAAAGCCGGATCAGCTTCACCACCAGTCACTAAATTTTTGGCTTCAAGATATCCTGTACCAAAAGTCTGACCATTCGATAGATAACCTATAATACTTATTAGCACACCACAGGTAAACGCTACTATCATTGGGTGTTGTTTAATAGCCGGTGCTATTTTTTTTGTGCCATATATTAATATAGTACTAAATATTCCACCAAGAATTCCTCCAACAACACCTAATAAAATGACAGCTATCCATGCCGATGAAAATGGTAATGTTGCGCTGGTTGAACCAAAATAAGTGTATTCATCTAATATCAACAATGCCGTAAGTCCGGCTAACACAACAACAATTAATAATGTACTACTGGTTTTTTCTTCAAAGGATCGGGACATTTCTTCAATAGCAAAGATAATCCCGGCCAGGGGGGTATTAAACGCAGCAGAAATTCCTGCGGCACCACCAGCGAGTATTAAGCTTTTAACCATTTTTTGACCACGAAAATATCTAAAATGACGCAGTGAATACATAATCGATGCACCAACGTGTACAGTGGGTCCTTCTCGCCCAATGGATGCACCACTGAATAATCCCAAACAGGTTAAGAGTATTTTCCCTGCTGCAAGTTTTAATGATAGTACCGAGTTTCGTGCAATATTATTTTTCATCGATAGCGCTGCAATTGCTTGTGGTATGCCACTGCCTTCAGTTCCTTTAAAAACATTTTGAGTTAACCACGCAATTAATGCGAGCCCGACAGGAGGTAATAAATAGGCTAAAACAATATGGTTTTGGTAGAGATAACGAAAAAAGTGATCAGCAACATTACTACCCAGTGCAAATAATGCGGCAACAACTCCAACTAAAATTGCAAAACTCCAAAACAAAGTACGCATTTTCCATTTTTTAATAGAAAAAACTTGTCGGTGTGTTTTATGAAAATGTTTACGATACATAATTGTATTTAATTAATTATTTTATACTTTAATTCTTCATACAGGGTGAAGATATTTTTTTATTACTAACCTGACCTTTTACAATACTAAAATTATCCAATACTTGTTTTTTATCATTGATAAATTTTGCATCCAATCTATTGCTGTTCACATCAATTATCATGGAACCAAGTTCAAATAAATTAACCGCAAAAGCAGGATGATTCAATGGACCACTATCAACTTTTGATGATGAACCTGTAACAACATACACTGTACCTTCATGAGGTGCTAATTTTTTGGTATATTTGGAATATGGCTTACTATTATTACCCAAACTTTTATCCAATATCATGGTATTTTGCAAACTTGACGAATCACCATAAAAACAATTAATTAAAAAGGATCGCTCATACATATGACTGTGTCCACTGAGTACTAAATCAGCACCATATTGTTCTAATATAGGTAAAACGTTTTCTCTTACTTTGATTAATCTGCCCGAACTATCACTTCTTTTATCAGAATCATGACTGCCTTTGGTATACGGTGGATGATGAAAAACTGTAATCAACCATTGTTGTTTGGTCTTTTGTAAATCATGGCGTAACCAGGTTAGCATCTTACCATCTTTACTCAAATCAGATTCTGATGTATCTAAAAATACAAAATGGATAAGCGCATAATCAAAGGAATAATAATTTTCGGTATTTGATGCAACGCCCCCAAGCTCAGCATTAGTTGGAAAACTAAACAAATCAAAAAATGCCCCTCGACGCGCATCATGATTGCCATAGGCAGGCCAATAAGCATAATTTCTTAAAACATCTGCAAATGGTTCAAAAACTGCTTTTTGAAATTGCTTATTGGAACCAGACCGATAAGCATTGTCCCCTGTTGTTAAAATAAAATCTAAATCGGGTTTGCCGGTTCTTTTATTATTTTCGAGCCATTGGAGCATTGCGTCACGAACATCGAATATTCCTTTTTTCCAGTCACCTGGATCACCAAGCACCCAGAAACGCACAGCTTGTGCTTCCCCCGCTGGTGTCGCGGTTACAAACCAGTCGTTTTTAGTTCCACCGGTAAATATATTTTCGCGAGTACCTACCGAATAATAATAACGGGTTGCAGGTTTAAGATTGAGTAATAACACCTTGTGAGCAGTATCCGTTTGTGGATCAATAGCAGTATTATTTAAATTTCGCAGATCTGACCCATAACGAACTAACCCTTGTACAGCGTCTTTTGTTTGCCATTGGATAGTGGCTTGATTCGACCCAACCATTTGCAAATAGGGTGCACGCGTGCCACTGTAATAACTGCCAAGACTAACGTCGATAAAACGACCAATAGCGTATAGTGCTAGTAAACCAATGACGATATATAAACCACGTTTAAACCAAACGCGGACTGAAAATGATTGATTATGATCAGATTTCACAGTAATACTATTTTATCCATTTATTATTTGTATTCAGGGTTATTGTCGCAGTTGATTTGATGCAAATCTATGCAATATTAAATAATTTTTAGGCGATCACAGGAAAACTCATCTTCATGCAACTGTGATATAATAGCGGGCAAACGACATACGTCATAATTATAGTTAAATAAATTAATTTCTAAAACACCGATTTTCGATTATGCCAAAGCTAATACGATTTTTATTAATTATTACCATTCTACACCTGTTCCTGTTTTCGATACTTCGAGTCACATTCTGGCAATATTTTCATGTTCCGGCCGACCCATTATCATTAGCCGATCTCAGTAAAGCCTTTTATCTTGGTTTAAAATTTGATCTGCAATTATCACTGCTTGTCATTTTACCGGTTTTTGTTCTGGGTAATTTACGCATACTAAACCCATTCAATTCAGGTGGCATGCGTTTTGTCTGGCTGATGTACCTGGGCTTGATGTTGACTGTGATATTACTAATTTATCTTGGTAATTTTGGTCATTACGATTATCTTGGCAAACCAATTGATGCAACTATATTACGTTTCTTTGAAAATCCTGAAATTTCGATACAAATGGTCTGGGAAACTTATCCGGTTTTTGAATTCGCTGCAGGTTTCCTGACGTTTATATTATTTTATCTATTTATTTTGAATAGATTAATTGTTAGAAATAGTCATCAAATTGAACCACATCGAGGCGTTTTTAAGAAAATTGTTACTGCTACTGTTTTTACCAGCCTGGTATTATTCGGCTTATTTGGAAAATTATCACATTACCCGTTACGCTGGAGTGATGCATTTTTTAGCCCGCATAATTTTGTTCCTGCAGTTGCCAGTAATCCTGTTTTATATTTTTTTACAACTTTCAAGAATCGAAAACTAATTTTCAGTGACGAGGATACCCGAAAATATTATGGCCTTATGGCAAAATATCTTAATGTTGACCAACCTGATAAGTTGGTTTTAAATTATGTTCGAACTATTCCTGCTAAAAATACTACAAACCGAGGAAATCAAAAAAAACAGTTTAATGTTGTTATGGTATTTCTGGAATCATTCTCTGCTTTCAAATCCGGCTTATATAAAAACCCACTTAACCCCACGCCTAATATTGATGCACTTGCTAAAAAAGGTTATTTTTTTACCCGTTTTTACACACCGAGTACCGGTACAGCACGTTCTGTTTTTACTGCCTTAACCGGAATTCCTGATGTTGAACCTAAAAAAACATCAACCAGAAATCCACTTGTTGTTGATCAAAATTTGATAATGAACTCCTTTAAAGATTATAAAAAATTGTACTTTTTAGGAGGTAGTGCCAGTTGGGGAAATATTCGTGGTTTACTATCAAAAAATATTACCGATCTTGAATTATATGAAGAAGGAAAATATAAGTCACCCCGTGTTGATGTATGGGGAATAGCTGATCATAATTTATTTAAAGAAGCAAATAATGTACTTAAAAAAATAAAAAAAGACCAGCCATTTTTTGCTGTTATCCAAACATCCGGTAATCATCGCCCTTATACCATCCCTGGTGATGTTCCCGATTTTACTCTTGATAATAGTAATGATGATTCCAAGCTAACTAATTCCGGATTTTTAAATAACGGTGAATATAATTCGTATCGTTTCCTGGATCATAGTGTTGGTTTATTTATGAAAGCTGCAAAAAAAGAAGCTTACTTTGATAATACATTATTTGTATTTTTTGGTGACCACGGTGTTGCGGGCACCGGCAAACATATTAAACCAGCTTACAGTCAACTTGGACTAATGAATTTACACGTGCCATTAATTTTTTATGCGCCAAAGTTATTACCAAAACCACAACAATTTAATAAAGTTGCCAGTGAAGTTGATCTAATGCCAACCATAGCCGGTTTGATTAATCTTCCATATGTCAATAGTACACTTGGACGTGATTTATTAGATCAACAATTTGATAATTCACGTTATGCCTTCACTGTGACTCATGATTCCAAACAAAGAATTGGATTAATCAGTAATAAATTCTATTATCAAATGGATGAATCAGGAAGCAATGCAGCGTTACATGACTTAAACAGCAATACTCCCAGAAATGATCTTTCAGAACAATATCCTGCAATTCAGAAAAACATGGATCGTATTTTGCGCGCAATTAATACCTCGGTTAATTACATGCGTTACCATAATAGCAAAGCTCAAATTCAACAACAAAAATAATAATCAGGAGCTTCTACTGTGAAAATTTTAATCATTGGTGGTGGTGGTCGAGAACATGCGTTAGCCTGGAAAGCAGCATTATCACCGCTTGTTAGCAAGGTCTATGTCGCCCCCGGAAATGCCGGTACTGCACTGGAAAAAAAAGTAGAAAACATAACTATAAATGCAGATCAAATTAATGAATTACTGGATTTTGCCAAAGATAAAAACATCGATCTAACCATCGTTGGTCCAGAGGCACCGTTAGTGTTAGGTGTAGTTGATTTATTCCAGCAAGCCGGTTTACGTTGTTTTGGTCCGAGTCAACTTGCTTCACAATTAGAAGGTTCAAAAACATTTTCAAAAGAATTTCTGGCACGCCATAATATTCCTACTGCGGCTTATGAATCTTTCACTGAAATCGAACCGGCAATTAAATACCTGCAATCGAGTAAATTACCTGTCGTTATTAAAGCCGATGGTCTAGCTGCCGGTAAAGGTGTATTCATCGCTGAAACCGAGCAACAAGCCATCGATGCGATACAGGATATGTTAGCCGGTAATCGCTTTGGCGAAGCTGGACATCGAGTTGTTATTGAAGCGTTTTTAACGGGTGAAGAAGCCAGTTTCATCGTTATGGTCGATGGAGAACATGTCCTGCCTCTGGCCAGCTCACAAGATCACAAAGCTGCTTACAATGGTGATACCGGGCCAAATACCGGTGGTATGGGAGCATATTCTCCTGCGCCGGTAGTCACTGCCGAATTGCATCAGACTATTATGGACACTGTTATTATACCCACAGTTAACGGTATGGCTGCTGAAGGCATGCCCTACACCGGCTTTTTATATGCCGGGGTGATGATTGGATCTGATGGCATTCCAAAAGTTCTGGAATTTAACTGCCGATTCGGAGACCCTGAAACACAACCCATTATGATGCGCCTAAAATCTGATTTGATCGAAATGTGCCAGGCCGCAATTGATAAAAGGTTAAATACCATCAATATCGAATGGGATTCGCGCGCTGCGGTTGGTGTGGTGTTAGCTGCTGGCGGATATCCCAATGACTATAGAAAAGGTGACGTTATTCAAGGTTTAGTGAGTACTGGTCAGGACCGCAATGAGGATACCCGAAAAATCTTTCACGCTGGTACAATTCTTAAAGATAATCAAGTAGTTACTAGTGGTGGTCGAGTTCTCTGTGCAGTTGGTTTAGGGGCAAACGTTAGTGCCGCACAACAAACAGCCTATGAACTTGTTAAAACAATAAATTGGCAAGGCATGGAATATCGAACTGATATTGCTTATCGTGCGGTTAACCGTGAAAAATCAACTTAAACTTGCATTAAACTATTGATTTTATTATATAATTTAAATATAGGATTTACCGCATAAGAATAAAGCGGAATACTAAAACCACACATCAAAGGTAATTTCAACGAGACATTATGGCGATCTTTGATTAGAATAGCGTGCCTGTTTGGCCCTAAATCGCATCTATAGGGATATTTAGCACGTAGCATTACCTGCGTTGCACGACATAACACGTAAATTACTATAAGTAGCATTGTAAACGCTTTTGAGGAGTATTCATGTCTGTAAAACACCCTGTCATTGCAGTTACCGGTTCGTCAGGTGCTGGCACTACAACAGTTAAAAATGCTTTTGAGCATATTTTCTACCGAGAAAAAATTAACCCGCTAATCATCGAAGGTGACAGTTATCATCGCTATGATCGCGCATCAATGAAAGGTGCTATTACTGAATTTGCAGCCAAAGGCATACAATTGTCACACTTTGGCCCGGAAGCAAATGAATTTGAAAAATTAGAACAAACATTTGAAAACTACGGTAAAAATGGCTCGTGTCAACGTCGTTATTATTTACACAGTGAAGAAGAAGCCGAACCATTTGGCCAAAAACCAGGGGAATTTACGCCTTGGGAAGATATCCCGGCCGGAACTGATTGTCTTTTTTATGAAGGTTTGCATGGTGGCGTTGTGAGTGATACCGCAAATGTAGCCCAGCATGTGGACTTGCTGGTGGGTGTGGTACCAATTGTTAACCTTGAATGGATTCAAAAAATCTTTCGTGATAACGATCAACGTGGTTATTCAGCCGAAGCAATTGTTGACACAATTTTACGACGTATGCCGGATTACGTAAATTACATTACTCCCCAATTCTCAAGAACGGATATAAACTTTCAACGTGTACCAACAGTGGATACTTCAAATCCATTCATCGCACGTGATATTCCAACACCGGATGAAAGCTTTATTGTCATACGTTTCCGCGAACCAGAAAAAATGGATTTCCCTTATATTCTGAATATGATTTCTGATTCTTTTATGTCACGCCCAAACACCATTGTTGTACCTGGCGGTAAAATGGGTTTTGCCATGGAATTAATCCTCGCACCACGTATCCATGATATGCTTGCAACCAAAAGAAAAAGCTGATTATTTATCGAAATAATTAAAACCGGGTTGTCCCGGTTTTTTTTAATTCGAATTTATTAACTTATCATATAACGGGATTATGGATGGACTGTTTATTTTGTAAAATTATAAATAAAGAGTTAAACACAAATATTATCTATGAAGATCAAGATGTACTTGGCTTTAATGATATAAACCCACAAGCACCCATTCATACATTATTTATTCCGAAAAAACATATCAGCACCATTAATGACATAACCGAAACTGAAAACCAAATAGCCGGTAAACTTGTTATCGCAGCTCAAAAATATGCTTCTGAAATTTCAGTGGCCGATAATGGCTTTCGATTAGTGATGAACTGCAACAGCGATGGAGGTCAAACTGTTTACCATATACATTTACATTTTCTTGCAGGTCGACAACTGCATTGGCCACCTGGATAATATTTAAACCTAAATTAACCTGAGCTGGGTATAAGAAATTAAGAAAGCAAAGTCGACTTTATAAACAACGAAAGTGAGGACATGGAATTG
>JBGMQW010000083.1:0-14784 GCA_048060815.1 Thiohalomonadales bacterium
GTAATTCTACCTTTCAAACTACAAAAGAAAAGTCAATGATGGCTTTTCTTTTTTTTATATTTTAAGTTTTTAACCCGTTCACACATTTAGAATATTTTCCTTAATTTTAATCTTTTCCTCTTAGATAACTGCGTCAACTAATATACGCTTGATTTTATTAATTCTTAATTCAAGTTGATAAATATAGCCTATCATATCTGGTGTAATTGTCTCGGAGAAAACTACATGTTCTTTTTATCACGCGTGTATATCAAATAATATTAACCTGATATACATGTAAAGTATTCATATTTAAAACACAAATAAAAATCATATCATTTTTAATTGTAAATAGGATTAATCAAGGAATAATTTTATATTAAGGTTAAGGGAAAATAACGACTATCTTGTGAACCAAGTCACGTAACAAATCACCAATAACATGAACTGTGTCCGTTTAGAATTAAATAATTATCAAAACCTACCCGATAAGATTAATAACATTAACAGAAATTAAATTAGTATGAAAAACTTAACATTGTTTTGTATTTTATTTATTAGCTTATCCATTTCAACGCATGGAAACGATAGTCCACACTCTGACCCTATCTTTAAAAACATTTAGCTAGTCAATTTCAATTAAAACGACCCCACTATAGGAACATTTTTATGAAATATTTATTAATTTTAGCGCCACTGCTGTTTGTATTTACAACATCAAATGCAAATGCAACAGATTATTTTTATTGTGACTGTCAAGTGGGTGCATCAAATCACTGTGTAGCAGGTAAGAATACTAATAGAGGTACTTCAAAAGCCTCTCCTCGAAAAACATTTTCTAATGCCAGCTCGACTTTTAATAGATTTAATGCCGGGGATTCCATTCAATTTTGTCGAGGCGGTTCTTTTACTGCTAATGCGAAGTACCGATGGGTTAATAATAAATGTACCACTGCGAAAAATTGTACAGTCACAGCCTATAATCTCCCTGGTCAGAAAAATCACAAATTACCGCGACCTATAATTATTCAAAAAGCTAACAAGAGCTTATTTGCTCTTGATGATGGTGGTAATGCAGACCGTGAAGAAGGTTATACATTCTCTGATTTAGATCTTCGTTGTAGTGGATGTTTAAAATCAGGATCAGGTTATGGTTTTTTTCTATTTAACGATGTCGATTTTGTCACGATTAAGAATATTTCTATTGATAACTTTCGCATCGGGGTTTATTTAGCAGCAAGTAATAAAACAAATCGAGGTAGTAATGGGCAACTAGATAATATAACTCTGGATAATTTAAAAATCGTTAATAGTAAAAGACAAGGAATATTAGGTGGCGCTAATAAATTACGTCTGATTAATTCATATTTTGAAAATAATGGTAGTGGCACAATATATGACCACAATATTTATATTTCTCGCGGTAACCGTATCGTTATTAGTGGTAACGATGTTTATCGTTCTTCATTAGATACCAGAGGTAAATGTGTCGGTAATCCAATCGTTGTTCATGGAACAATAAATAATTTATTAATTGAAAATAATACTGTTCGAAAAGATATTGGTAAAGCAAAATCAAGTTGTTGGGGGATTGCTGTTGATCCGGGTTATAAAAAATCTGAATCATTCAAAAATATTGTTATTAAAGGTAATAAAATTCTTAATGTGGGTAATATTAGTATTGGTGTTACATCTTGTAATAACTGTATTATTGAAAATAACTATATTTCTCAAGAACAACCCTTTAAATCTACTGCTATAAGTGCACCAAGTCGTTTACGTGGTTCTAATGATCTAGCATTAAACAAAGTCATCATCCGAGGTAACTCAATTTATACAAGTGCATCTGGTACTGCAATTAAACTCGGAACAGAAGGTCATCGACATGTTGTTGTTCGAAACAAAATTCACTATACCGGTAAAGGAAAATTCACCTGCTTTAATCTTGGGCTTCGAGCTTCATCATATAGTGCAGTTGACTACAACACGTGTTATTTCCCAAATGCACTAGCATCCTCTGAATGGGAAGCAGGCTCGGGTAGTGCTCCAAGTCCTCTTATTGCGTGGCAGGGTCGATCCGGATTTGATGCTAATTCTAAAAATGTTGATCCGAAAATTAAAAATTCAACGGTTCCTTCACCCGTTAACCCAGTACCTCCTCCTGTAGTTGAACCTGTTCCTCCTGTTGTAGTAGATCCGCCGCCTCCTGTAGTTGATCCTGTACCTCCTGTGGCAGTTAATCCGCCTCCACCTGCAGTTGATCCTGTACCGCCTGTCAGTGTAGTGGACTCTATTTTAGTTAACTGGGCCATACCGACAACACGGATTGATGGCACTGCTATTGCCTTATCAGAAATTGCTGGCTTTAAAATTTATATATCTACTAATAGTCAATCTATCCCGGCTACTCCAACAGTAATTATAACCGATGGTTCAGTAACATCTCACAATATTACTAATTTAACTCCAGGGACTTATTACATCTATGTCACAACCTACGATGTAAATGGCGACGAAAGCCCATACTCCGACCCTATTTCAAAAACAATTTAACAATTAACGAGATCTCATTATAGGAACTTAACCATGAAATATTTATTAATGTTAACGCCATTACTGTTTGTTCTCACTAGCCCCTTTGCTAATGCAGCAGATTATTTTTATTGTGACTGTCAAGCGGGCGCATCAAATCAATGTGTAACGGGTGCAGATTCGAATAACGGTACCTCAACAGCCTCACCACGAAAAACATTTTCGAACGCGGCCTCAACTTTTAGTAATTTTAATGCCGGAGATTCCATTAAATTTTGTCGTGGCGGTTCTTTTACGGCTAATGCGGCAACAAGATGGGTTAACAATAAATGTACTGCTGCTAATAATTGTACCGCCTCAACCTATGATTTACCGGGACAACAAAACTCAAAGTTACCTCGTCCCATCATTACCCAACGCGCTAACGCCAACTTATTTTCACTTGATGATCCTGGTAATGCAGACCATGAAGAAGGTTATTCATTTTCTGATTTAGATCTTCGCTGTACTGGCTGTCTGAACTCTGGTACCGGTATGGGTTTTTTCTTTTATAACGATATTGATGATGTCACAATTAATAATGTTTCACTTGTTGGTTTTCGTATTGGCATTTATTTATCAGGAAGTAATCCTGTTAATGCCGGTAGCGATGGAAAATTGGATAATATAACATTAAATAATTTAAGAATCGTCAACAGTAACCGTCAGGGATTTTTGGGTGGTGCTAACAATCTGGTCATCAGTAATTCTTATTTTGAAAATAATGGTAGTGGTACTAATAAGGACCATAATATTTATATTTCGAAAGGTGGTAACGGTATCGTTATTAAGAACAACGAAGTTTATCGCTCTTCATTAGATGCTAATGGTAAGTGTTCTGGTAATCCAATCGTTGTCCATGGCACCGTTAATAATTTATTAATTGAAGGCAATGTTGTTCGAGAAGATATTGGAAAAGCGAATGGCGGATGCTGGGGTATTGCAGTTGATACCGGTTATACCGCAGCTGAATCCTTTACTAATGTTACTATCAGAAGAAATAAAGTGATTAATGTCGGTAATATTGCGATAGGTGTGGCATCCTGTGATACTTGTGTAATAGAAAATAATGTCATTATACAAGAACAGTCATTTAACTCTACTGCCATTAAAGCCCCTGATCGTAACCGTGCTTCAAATGATATACCGCTCAATAAGGTCATTATTCGAAATAATTCAATATTCACAAGTTCATCAGGCACAGGAATTTTGCTTGGCTCTGAGGGCCGTCAGCATGTTGTCGTGAGTAATGCCATTCATTATACCGGCTCAGGACGATATACCTGCTTTAATCTTGGGCTTGCAGCTTCCGCTTATACGGCCGTTGACAATAATATTTGCCACTTCCCCAATGCTACAGCACAATCAGAATGGGAGGCAGGTTCAGGTACTAATCCAAGTCCATTGGGTGCGTGGCAAGGACGATCCAGCTTTGATGTTAATTCTCAAAATGCAAATCCGGGATTTAAAAATCCAAATCGTCCAACGCTTGACCTTTCTGCTCAAAATGGTTCATCGCGTATGATTAATGCAGCTCATATTAGTAGAAGTGCAACAACCGATTATCAAGGTAAATCCAGAGGAACTCAACCTGATGTAGGGGCTTTTGAATTCGGTAGGTTCAATCCTCCCGCTAAAACTTTTGCTTTCTTCTGATAGATAGTAATTCTACCTTTCAAACTACAAAAGAAAAGTCAATGATGGCTTTTCTTTTTTTATATATTTTTTTATTTAAGTAAAACAATTTTAAACTACCGAGTAATAACATACCAATGCGTTTTGTCTTTTTCAGATATTACAAATGAATATTCACCCTCGTTATTTCTTTTTAAAACTTGCGAATTTCCCTCTCTACCATCAGGTAACAAGGCAACAAGACGAACCCCCTTATATATTGATGGAAAAGTAATTTTAGCTTTAACCGGCTCAGAAATGTAATATGATTTTCTTTTAATCCTGATTTTGGCTACCTTTGCAACTGCAGTGACTAAAATACGTTTAGATGCTCTTATCACCTCTTGATCAAGACTGGAAAAAATAATTACCGCTTCAGGTGTTTCGGCCACAACTGTAATATCTTTCAGTTTAATAACACGACCTCCAATTCGTCCCATAACCAGTTGAGATTTAGCTGTATTGATTGTCATAATACCATCCCGCCAATTGCGTTTTATCTCACCTGTATCAGAAACAATAAAGTTCTGATTTTCAGGTAACATGCTCTTGTTTAAATCTCGAATAACAAGCATATCTTTTGTGAATTTAGACGCTTTTAACCAGGGTAATATTGTGGTTTTTGGCATAGCAACAACCATACGGTGTTGCTCAAGTGCGGTACGTATTGTGACACTAGTTTTAGCCGATAAATTTTTATTAAACAACTCATCAGTATTTGGCGCAAGTACGATAGTTTTAATAGCTGGTGCAACATGTTGTTCACGATAGAGTAGCGCCATGGCCGGTATCACTCCCATGATAGCCGGGTGGGTATAACTAGACCACGGAGAAGCTCTCCAGCCATTGAAACCATCTTGTGAATAACCATATAACATGATCGCATCCCAACCCTGAAATGCAGCCATAGAACCAACCATTACTGTCGGAATATATGCATTATCGAGATCAGATTTTTCTCCTACATTATATTCCGTAATTGAAAAAGGTTTATTTACGACTTGCCCCTGTCCAAGTAAATGCAGGAAATTCGAATCAAAGTTCGGATCTTTTTGTAGTGGACCTTTCTTAAATACTCCTTCAGTAGTATAACTATGTGCATCAATCATATCGCCAGTTGTTAATGCGGGCAAAGAGAATAAAGTGCTATTTCTACCCCATAAACTTGTTGTGGTTATTGGAACTTTCACACCCAGATCACGAAGATGTTTAATCATATCCTTATTAAATCTAGCCTCAATATCATTTAATAAGTATTTAGATGGACCTGGCTTCCACGTTTGTCCGACCTGCTTAACAGGTAAACCGGATTTAGCAGCAAATTTCTTAACCTCGTCATCAAACAAAGCTTGATGGTAAGGGTGATTTTTATCTTTGAGGAAAGTATTACCATAATGATAAGTAATATCATTTTCATTGGTGATCATAATAGCCATTACAGCAGGATCATCTTTAAGTGCTAATTTTGTATAAGGATTAATTCGGGTTAATAATTCTTCATTGAATTTTTTGCTCAGTTCCTGCATTCTTTTATTCAAATAAACAAAGCCTTTAGCAACGTTCATCCCATTTTTAGATTGCGATTCCATATCAGTATCCCAGCCAGGAATCTGATCACCTTCCAGCCAGGGACGTTGAACCTGAAGGTCAACCCAGACATAAATGCCTTCATCACGCAGGATTTTAACCCACAAAAAATAATTATCTAATGCACTGGTATTTATTTCTTGTGTTGTATTCCCTTTACTAATTATACTGGGATTTACCCAGGAAGAATCATGGTGATGCAGTCGAACCAGATTAAATCCCAATTTTGCAATACGCTTTGCATGTTGTTTTATTAAACCTTTGTTTGCTCTAAAGAGTGAGTTTGCTTGTACGTTAGTACCAAAGAAACGCGCCGGGGTTCCATCGTTAAATTGTAACCCATCAGCAACCGCTTTAACAAAACCATGAGTACCAGCTGGTTTTTCATTTAGACTGGATAAGTCAATAAAGGAATCAATTGGACTTAATGATTCTTCAAACCATGATGAAGTATCATTTTCAGTATCTGTTTCATTAAAAGATGCAATAGATAATTTAGCAGGGAAATTGATGGTCATTGAGGTATTTCCACGGCCCTCTTTTATTTTATCACTAAAAAATAGTACACGAATTTTTGACTTATTTCCTTTTTCAAAATAAATTTTTGAAACTTCGGGTGAAAAAACCACTTTAATTACTTTACCTGTTTTATACTCCCACACCCATCCCGTATTGTTTGGTAATAATTTTGGTTCCTTAGCGCCATAATTTCGAATTTGTGGTAGATAATCAAGATTGAATTCTACTCCTCCACCAATAGTATCAGAAAATGATTTATTAAATTTGTGTTGATAATTATATTTTATATTTGATTTATTAATGTTAATTGAAACATCACTTTTAACATCTTGTCTTTTAAAGTTAAGCTGTATTTTTTTATTGTTTTTATCAGTATCAATTTGTTTGATTTTAGGAGCATCCCACTTCCAATTTGGTCCCCACCCTATATAGGACGTCTTAATAAAAATTCCACTCTCATTCTCAAATTTAAACAATCCATCAGTGTTATTAAAAGTAATATCTGCGGAAATAGCATTAATTGTAAACAAACAAAGAATTATGAATATTAGTATTTTCATGTGTTCCTTAATCTTAATTACTGAAAAGTTCTAACTATACACTTATTACATGTTATTTTTTAGTAGTAATTTTTTTCCCCAGTCTTATCCAGTATTTTTCATAATAAAATGTGGATACATGTGCAAGAATAAATATTACAACAAAAAATAAAGGTCGTTTTATGTACTTTTCAAGTATATCACCCTCACCCAACCAGGTTTCTCGTAAGCCACCATGAAACACGTAAAGTGCAAAAGATATACTAGCGATATAAAATAAAAATTTACTATCCAGCATACGATTACACCATTGTTTATTTTCACTAAATAGTGTCGAGCCAATTAATAACATTGCAATATAGGGTCTAAAATAATTTACCCACGCAGCTTCCGGATGAGCTGAAAGAAGGAGTAAGGGAAAAATATAAACTGGATTTAATGCTCTAAAAAATCGAGTAATAGAAATCGAGTATGCGTTATCCTTATAAAGTAAGGCCAGGATACAGCCAGCCAGTATTTCATCTACACGGTAATACGTATTAATCGCCATTTCGACACCGTTAATATACCTATATAAGGTTACCGCAATACTCAACAACGGTAGAAGAATAAAAGCCCGTGATTTAAAACTTGCGACCAAAAAGGCAATTAAAACATAAAACTGTATTTCAACACATAAACTCCAAAGATGACTCGTTGCTCTAGTTAGAAACATCGGAGGCCAATTAGCGTAAAATAAAAAATGAGCTAAAAAAGTACTTTGATTTGCTGCAATAAGAATAAGGGTAACGCCCATAACAAACCATGCCAATGGGACTATTCGCATAAAACGTCGGACTAAAAAACGAAAAATATTATTATCACGCATCAAAATATTCGTAATTAAAAATCCGGATAAAATAAAGAATAACGCCATACCTGCGCCTGCCACAGGTGTATTCATTTGCCAGGATTTTGGTCCAAGAGGAAGAAGATGACCAGCTAAAACAAAAAGTATACTTAATCCTCGCCAACCATCTAATGATCGAAACCTATTCATAAAAACAACTCATTCAGTTAATTTTTTTTCTAGTAAATTCACATTTTCATTTAATTCAAACTCGGCCCTTACTTTAGATATGGCGTTTTTACGAATTTCTTTTCTAAGTTCATTGTTTGACATCAGTAATTGTATTTTCTTTGTCAAACTAACGGCATCATCTGGCTCACATAGTAAGCCTGTAACCTCGTCTACTACTAACTCCGGTATACCGGATAACCGTGTTGTGATTACAGGTACACCTGATAACATAGCCTCCATTAGTACAACTGGAATTCCATCCATGTCTCCATGTTTATCTTTCTTGCAAGGTAAAACAAAAATATCAAGCGACTTTATCCAGTGTGGTACTTTTTCATGCGAAATTGAATCTATAAAATCGATATAGCCAGTTAAATTCATTTTGTTTGCCAAGTTTTCAAGTTCCTGTTTTAAAGGGCCACCACCGGCAATCTGAAGTTTAAAAACCACATCATTTTTCTTTAAAATTGCACATGCTTCAATTAGAACATCAAAACCTTTTTTCTCTACCATTCTACCAAGTGCACCAAGCACGGGTGGATTACTGAATTTTGTATCACCTCGATCACTAAAACTTGCTGTATCAACACCACAGTGAATAACATTTATTTTTTCTTCATCTGCACTTTTATCAATTAGAAATTTTTTATTAAATTCAGATATAGTAACTGCAAATTTCGCTCTAGAGACTTTTTCTTTTAATAACCATCCTCGTTCAAATAAATCGTTAGCATGAGATATAAAACTAAAGCTTACTCCATGTAATGCTGCTGCATACATTGCAATATCTGTTGGTATGTGAGCAAAGTTTGAATGAATATGCCCAATATTATTATTTTTTAAATAATTAACAAATCCAGCTGCGATTACAAAACGATATAACAAACCTTTTCCAATATGGGTCGTTAAACCTATTCTGGTAGCATCTGAAAATGCCATCTTGAAGACCGAAAAATATCTAAATGGCGATACCATTAGTAAATATAAGTTAAGGATAATAATTTTGAAGAAAGACTGCTCATATAAATAGAATGTTTCTGACTCTAGTTTTTTAAGCGTGTCACTTTTGGCTCTACTGCCAGGACGGTGAATAGATACAGGTTTTATTTCAACATTTAATTTCTTCAGCTGTAATATTTCTTGATATATAAAAGTAGCACTTAATGCCGGTATTTCAGGTGCCAGGTACGCAATAATTTTGTTATTTTTCACTTTATTCTAACCATTCTTTCCAATTTACATTTAAATTAATTGGTTATAAATCAATAGCCCAACTGGGTGCTTTATCAGGTTCCCATAATACTTTTTGTCTTTTGCTTAGCTCCTCAGTTGCTCTTTTCTTGCCTTTGAACAAACAGTCCCACTGATATTGTCTTAAAAACTTCCGAAACTCCGGATCATCAAGTCGTTCCGTTCCCGTCAATGCACTTTTGACGTAACCCCACCACATAGCGATTCCACCTGTAATAAATGGTCGATGGAGCAGCATCCGGTAAGCAGCAGCTACTGTCATGTAGGTAAAACTCGAACCCATAAAATATTGTCCAAAGCCATGTCTTCGTCTACCGGTAAGTAAACTTTTCTGACTGGAGCCCATTGGCCTTAAATGTATGAAACGAATTTCAGGTTCATCCCAGCTAATAGCAGTCCAACCCAACATTCTACATCGATGCCCATCAATTCCATCCCACATTACTTGTCTGACAAAACCACCTATTTGCTTAAAACATTTTACTCTATAAAATTTTGTTGCCCCGATTGCATTTTCATCTCCACAACCTTCACTGATTAAATTCCCTGTTTTTTTATCTACGTAATATGGTTTACCGCTGGCATTACCGATTCGAGGGTTTTCTTGCATTTTTTTTATAATTAACTCAAAATAATTTTCAGGTAACTTTAGATCAAGATCAAGTTTACAAAGATATTCATAGTCATCAATATTAATTGCTGATAGCCCACTATAAAATGCATCTATTACCCCTCCACCAACTTTACGATGTCCTCGATTTTTACGAGTCACAATTGAAATAAAATCATATTTTTCTGCATACTCAGTTAGAATTTCAGGTGTTGCATCAGTTGAACCATCATCTACAATAACCCATTTTTCAGGCAAAACTCTTTGTGCACAAACAGTATCAAGGGTATCTCGCATGAATTTTTCTTCATTTCTGCAAGGGGAAATTATTAAATATTTACCATTCATATTATTTCTCAGATTCAGTAATAAGTCATTCTGTTAGAAAAATTATCGTTGTAATAAATACTCACAACAATTGTAACGAAAAATCTTATCTACCAACTTCGACTCAGTAATTATATTCAGATTTCTTTTGTTATTAGATAAAATATTCTTCAGTAATAAAATTTTCGCCAAAAAAGCAGCATCTACGTATGCGCCATCTTTAATAACAATATTCACTTCACCATCAATAGGAGAATTGATAACATTTTTAAATATTTTATTAATCGCAGGTATATTATTCTCACTACAACTGCCACTTAATTCAATTTTCATCGTTTCAACAGAGTTAAACAGTTCTATAGAAAATTTATTTTTTCCTGCCTTTTTTCCTACAACTCTTATAATTATAAATAAGGGAAAAACTTTAAATATCAGTAAATAAAAAAAAGAAATCGCATCATGAAAATAACGCTTCCATAATACTGGTTCTTCCTTTATTCGCCATAACCATTCCATACCTATTTTTTGAAGAAATTTTGGAGCACGATTCACAGTTCCAGCAATAAAATTAACAACTGCACCGAGATGACTGATTAGTGGAGCATTGATCTGCTTTCGGTTTCTTTCAATCCAGGTTTGACCTTTTTTAGCCCCTAAGGAAACAATAACAAAATCAGCATCGTTCTGATTAATCTGATTAATAATATCTTCTGAACTCATATCGGCAATAGAACCAAAGCCCGGATAAAGATTTCCTACACATTGTAGGCCGGAAGTTTGAGAATTTAACTTTTCACAAGCACTTTCAGCTATTCCTGCTTCCCCACCAAAGAAAAAAACTTTTAATGGTTTGTATCCACCTTTATTTTTAATAAATTCTTCTATTAAATCAGAACCCGCCACCCGTTCTGAAATTGGAATACCTAATAATCGTGCAATCCACACCAATGGTTTTCCATCAACTACACTCAATTCACTATTTATTACAGAATCCCTGAATACAGGGTCGGTTTGACTTTCAATCAGAAAATTCAAGTTTGGTGTGGACACAAAGCATGGTGTTTTATTTATTGCAATATGATGCAATTTATCAACAACTTTATCAATATTAAGTGCATCAAAGGGTAAACCTAGTATGCACCATACATTTCGTTCTATATTATCCATATTTTTATAACAGGTATATTTAACTCTTATACTCAATGATTGTATTTTGCTTTCTGGTTAACTTATTAAATAAAAATTTAAGTTGTCCCTGCATTTCAGGAAATTTACCTGCTGTAATAAAAAATGCATATAACCAGGTTTTGTTAATCGTATGTCTATTTTTTAATGCTAATCGTACTATTTGAAGGGGATAGATGAGTAAAAATATAAAAAATAGTGGATAAATAATACCTGTTAATATAGTAGTAATTGGTATAAAGAATCCCCATAGCCAAATTCTTCTGGTCTCCCGAATTCGGTATCGTTCTGGAGTCTTGCCATGCATATTGGCACCCAATGCATATGCGAAACCTGCCCTGACATTGCGTTTCCACCATTGATTAAAGCGAGTAATATTCGCATCGTGCAAAGTCATTTCAGAATCTAAACGCCAGATTTTCCAGCCTTTTTTACGAATTCTTACACACAATTCAGGCTCTTCACCCGCTATTACATCCGGGTTAAAACCCGATATCTGCTCAAGCACATTTACCCTCATCAAAGCATCACCACCACATGCTTTTGTCTCACCAACAGGTGTATTCCATTCAATATCACATAACATATTATATACACTAGCATGAGGATAGCGTTCACGCCGTCTGCCACAAACAACTGCAACATCAGAATTATGAGATAAATACTTCGTAGATTTATCAAGCCAAGCCTCGTTAAGCTCGCAATCACCGTCAACAAACTGGACAAATGATATTTCAGGTTCTTGCGTAAATAACCGCTGAAAACCCTCATTACGAGCCCTGGCGGCAGTAAATGGAATGGTAACATCCAAATTAACAACTTCAATATCCAGATTTCGTGCGATATCAATTGAATTATCAATTGAACCTGAATCTACATAGATGATTTTATTTGTGTAACGTAAAATTGAGTTAAAACAGATGTTTAATCTGTCACCCTCATTACGACCAATTACAACTACACCAACCATTATTTTCACAATTCTGATGAGGTTTTTTGTAAAATTTTTGTCGAAAAATCGGTGATATTTCTGTTTATTATTATTGCAGGGACGCCAACGACGGTACAATTATCGGGCACATCGCTGATAACAACACTATTTGCACCAACTTTCACATGATCCCCAATAGTGATTCCACCAAGTATTTTTGCTCCTGCCCCGATATCAACATGAGTACCAATTGTAGGAACACCAGGTTTACTCCCAGTACCAATAGTCACTTGCTGGAATATAAAACAATTAGGCCCAATAATCGCGTCAGGGTGTATAACGATACCATTTGGATGTCGGATAATAAGTCCTCCAGCTAAATTAGAATTAAGTGGTATATCAGCGCCACAAACTGCACTCCAAAATCGAAATCGTAGAACAATCAATGGCTTGTATACTAATTTAATTAAACCACCTGTTTTTGTAACAGCCTGATAACGCCTTATTGTATTTAATAATTTTTTCCAGGGTTCATACTTACCAAAAATAATACGTTCCCGTTGCCAATTTGGTACGTTTGTCCATCCTGTATTTTTTATCACGATATATTCACAACAATAAGCAGCATTATTTTTCCCCTACTATATGTTCTGCGAGTCGTAATGATAGCTGAACAATTGATAAAGTTGGATTAACACCCCCACTGGTAGAAAAAACACTACTTCCGGCGATAAACAAATTATCTATTCCGAATACTTTACTATTAATATCAACTACTCCATTTTCAGGTAATTTTGACATCCTTGTTGTGCCCATCTGATGACAATGCCCTTGATTAAACTCTACATCTTTTTTATCAGAAAGAATATAATCTTTTAATTTAACTCGACCAAAATCAAGTCGTGCAAATTCTTTTGCTGTTTCTTTTGCAAGTGTCACTACTGTATGTTTATCTAACTCATTTACAGTCCAGTGAAGTGATATACGACGTTGACCTAACGAATCTTTTTCTTTACTCAAGGTGATTCTACTATCACGATTTGGGGATTGTTCACATAAAGTTGTAATGATTCCATCACCAGGACAATTAGTATTAAACATACTTCTATACATATCCCGCAGACTGTCAGAATTACAAAAACCTTCTCGAAGTGCTTTTTTTATTACTTTAAGTCTACCGTATGATTCTGATGAAGCCTTACCAAAAGATATTACCGATGTTCCAATTTTGTTTTCCATAACAAATTTATCTGTAGGAAAAAACTCTAATTTAGTATCCTTTAACCATATTGGATTTTCCGGATTTACAGTGTAACTTCCTAGTATTAGTTGAAAATGCTCCATAAAACATCTGCCGACAAAATCAGAATGATTTCCAACCCCTTTTGGTAACTGAGAGTCACTATTTAAAAGAACTCGGGCATTTTCAATTGCTCCCATAGCAAGGATTATATTATTTCCAGAAAATTTATAGGTGCGATTATTAAAATTCTTTATAGTCAATTGGCTTACATGGTTAAACGAATCATTTAACTTTATATCTGTCAGGTTTGCATTTATGTAAAGATCAATATTTTTTGAATTAAGTAGTTCGTTATTATATTTCTTGGCGAACCTCACTGGTGGCGTTGAACCATGCCCAACTGATTTCATAGAAGATGAAGATAACCCTTTAATTTCTGGAGCATCAAGGCTATTTTCATGCAACCCCAATACATCAAAAGCATTTTTTTGCTGTTTATCAAGTTCTTCTTTTTTAATCGGCCAACCGGGTAAAGGGAAAAAATCCCGTTCCTCAAAATCAATTGGCTGTAGTATCATATTCCTGCCAGTCCAATGATTTGATGTCCCACCAAGATATCTTAAACGACAATAACTGATACCACCGTAAGCTAAACCGGTATTTTTACCTGTATAAATAGACTGTGAATCCTCACTATATTCTTCACCACCACCTTCAAAGAGTGCAACTTTCTTTCCATATTTTGATAACTCGATTGCAATAGTAATACCAGCTACACCAGCACCACAAATACACACATCATACAATGATGTGCTCTGTTTATGTTCTTTGTTTAAATTGATTATCAAAATAATTTTCCATTTTCCGCTGTTAAATCAGATTTTAACAAAACCCATCCATTTACAACAACATAATCTGAGTCCGAAACATCTTGTAGTTTAAAATTATCGCCACTATTTTTACTTAATGCCACAGCTGGAAAGTATTGCGCTATAACACAACAAGCAGTCGTTATTTTGAGAAAATTACGACGATTTATAGTTTTCGCTTTCATTTATAACCTCTAATCAATATCCTGAATATCAATAATATTATATTTTGTAGTAAAATCTCTTCCTACGTACATCGTGCTAACTTATATAAATTATCCGTTTCTAAATCAAATTGCCAGGTATGCCGAATTTTTACTAATTATTAACCGTAACTCAAGCCAATTACTTGCTAGAAAATCCAGATTTGAACTCGACTTTTATTCACCATAAAAAACAAACCACAATCTGCTTACTCCTCAACAATCAGCTGAAATTC
>JBGMQW010000084.1:0-14625 GCA_048060815.1 Thiohalomonadales bacterium
AAAATGTTATTATTTATAAAAATAGTATCGGAGAAACTGAAGAGTTGATTTTTGATGCGTTATTACTAGCGGTGGGGAGAAAATCCAATACTACAGGAATAGGTCTGGAAAATTTAAATATTAATTTGTCATCAAATGGGTCAATTGAAGTTAATAAGTATTTGCAAACAAATATAAAAAATATATATGCTTGTGGTGATGTTATTGACTCGTATAAATTTACTCATGTTGCTTCGTTTGAAGCCTGGTTTGCTTCTGTTAATAGTTTGTTTGGTCTATTTAAAAAATTTGCGATAAATTATTCTGTTATCCCATGGGCAACATTTACCGATCCTGAAGTAGCTCGTGTTGGGCTAAATGAGCAACAAGCTCAGCAGGAAAATATTAAATATGAATTAACTCAATATGACATCACGGATTTGGATCGAGCTATCACTGATGATGAAGATTATGGGTTTGTTCGTGTCTTAACTAAAAAAGGTACAGATAAAATTATTGGAGTTACGATTGTTGGTTATCACGCTAGTGAAATAATTGCAGAATATGTTTTAGCGATGAAACATAAAATTGGATTAAATAAAATATTATCTACTATCCATATTTATCCTACTTATAGTGAAGCCAACAAATACACTGCAGGAGTTTGGAAGCGAGCCCATACATCACATAAATTATTATCGTTTGTAGGAAAATTTCACAACTGGATGCGTGGGAAGAAGTAAGATAGTAATGTATCAGATTTATAGAAAGATTACTGATGTACTTTAAAGATTCGTTCTTTTGCCTGGGCATAAGCGTCATCACTAAACACTGATTCACTGGCCAGGCGTCTTAATTCTTTTAATTCAATAGCAAGCATCTGCTCACGTGGAACTTTTAAACTTTGAGTCGCAATAAGAATTCGATTTTTAAGTTCTTCTACAAAACTTGAAAATTCTTTTTTATTGGGTTTGTTGTATAATAGGCTAACTAATATAATCCCACCAAAGCGACTTTTAAATTCAATAACATTGGGCGAGCAATATAAAAAACGTAACGCTGATGCCAACATTAACAAGATAGATAATGCACCTAGATCAACAAATAAGCTGATGTTATCAGTTTTATCAGAAAAAAATAAATATAGTCCACTCGCTAAAGTTGTACTAACAAAAAATATTATTGAAATTAACCATTTATAGGAAATCCAGCGATTTCGTATCGGCCATGGTTCTAACATGCTCAAATTAACGTGATAGCTCTTTTCTTCGATTAAATTCTTAATCGTAATCTTCATAAATTTTTTATTATAAACTTCAAATATCCGTTCTTCACTTTTAGCATTACTGGTTTGTATCAAAAGTCTGTCAATAGCCTTTCCAGACATATTTACATACTCCAATTTGGGTTTGAGACTACAATGAATGATTTTGATGAGTTAAAAAGCATAATTAAAGTCAAATGTTATAAAAATTTTATAATTAGGAATCTCTAATGTTATATAGTACCTTAAATGAGTATGATCTCCTAAAACTGCTAGAGATTTATGTCAATTAAACCGTGTTTGTGGTCGATAAATAAATTACCATGAACTTTTACAACTAAACCAAGTCTTATTGACATGTCGTGGTAATTGTAAAATACAAGGATCTATATCAATGTTAATAAAGAAACCGCAAGATATTAAGTCATCAGAAATAACTCCACAATCATTATATGATAATCGACGACAGTTCATGCGTACTGCTGGTGGTATTTTACTTGCTGCATCGAGTACATCGTTTTTGGGTTCCAGACTTTTTGCAAGTGAGAAAGGTAAATATGGTGGTAAAGTGCTAGATATTAATACAAGAAAAAATCTTGCTGAAAATGAGCAATTAACCCCATATGATAAAGTGACGACTTATAATAATTATTATGAATTTGGTACAGATAAATATTCTCCTGCAAAAAAAGCGACTATTTTAAAAACTGATCCATGGTCAGTAGAAGTAACTGGTAATGTAAATAAACCGGGGACTTACTTTTTTGAAGATATTTTAAAACATCATTCTCTGGAAGAACGAATTTATCGATTTCGTTGTGTTGAAACCTGGTCGATGGTTGTTCCATGGGTTGGTTTTCCATTAGCTAATTTTATTAAACGTATGCAACCAACGGCTAATGCAAAATACATAAAATTTTCAACTTTGTTTGATCCTGAAAATATGCCTGGACAGAAACGCGGAGTATTAGAATGGCCCTATGTTGAGGGTTTGAGAATGGACGAGGCTATGCATCCGCTCACCATGCTGGTTACTGGACTTTATGGTGAGGATTTACCGAAACAAAATGGTGCTCCGTTGAGGCTGATTGTACCGTGGAAATACGGATTTAAAAGTATCAAATCAATAGCAAAAATTGAATTTGTTGAACAACAGCCGGTTTCATCATGGACAAAATCAGCACCACGTGAATATGGATTTTATTCTAATGTAAATCCTGGTGTACGACATCCTCGTTGGAGTCAGGCTAAAGAACGACGCCTGGGTGATTTTTTCAAACGTAAATCATTAATGTTTAATGGTTATGCAGATCAAGTTGCAAATCTTTATACTGGCCTGGATCTTACCAAAAATTTTTAATACAGTATTTTTGTATATGATAAAAAATGTAAATAGATTCTGGATCCTGAAAATTATTGTATTTAGTCTTTGCTTTTTGCCGCTGATTAATTATAGCGCGGGAATTATTAATGATAGCCTCGGGGCTAATCCAATTGAGTATATCACGCGTGGTTTGGGTGAGTGGGGTTTACGTTTTCTTATCATTACTTTATCAATATCACCAATACGCTTTATAACAAAAAATAATCATATATTGCGATTTCGCCGAATGCTCGGTTTATTCAGTTTTTTTTATGTGAGTTTGCATTTGATGACTTATCTGTGGCTGGATCAATTTTTTGACTGGCATGAAATCTGGATAGACATAGTAGAAAATCCATTTATTAGTGCGGGTATGATCGCTTACGTACTGCTCATTCCATTAGCATTAACATCTACACAAAAAATGATGAAACGGCTTAAACACAATTGGAAACGTCTTCATAAGTTGATTTATATTATCACCGCACTTGGCGTGTTACATTACTTTTGGTTGGTAAAAGCTGATACGCGTGAACCGATTATTTATTTGATGATCTTTTTGTTGTTACTGTTATTTCGTGTTAAAGCATTTACCAGGTTTTTGTATTTAATAAATGGTAAAAACAAAGTTTACAATTAATACTCTTTGGGGGATTAGTGTGTGTTTAGAAATAACATAAGCCATAAATAGTATTCATTTACTGCTCCTCTAATTTAATCATATATAATACAAGTACATATATTAAATTGTTTGATAATTATACAAATTTTTAATTGTATTAATAAGGCTATAAAACAAACAAAAATACTCTTCAAACGAGATTGTTGCTCGCCTTCATACAGATGACAATGGTAATATTACAATTTTGTGAATATCGGACAATAATCGAATTATAACTAGGAGAGTTGGATGTCAATTAACCGTCGTGAATTTATTCAGTTAATGGGGATTGCGGCTGCAGGTGGTCTGTTGCCAGGTTGTGATAGTGAAAATGGATCTAAAGAAAAAGCAACCAAGGTTAATGCCAAAACACCTGAGGAAATGTACAACTTACCAAGTTTTGGTAATGTAACATTAATGCACATGACCGATTGTCATGCTCAATTACTACCAGTTTATTTCCGTGAACCCAATGTAAATATCGGAGTTGGAGGTGCATTTGGCCAACCTCCACATTTAGTGGGAAACAAACTTCTTGAACACTTTAAACTTAAACCAAATACCATAGAAGCACATGCTTACACTTATCTTGATTTTGTTGAAGCTGCAAAAGTTTATGGTAAGGTTGGTGGTTTTGCACATTTAAGAACATTAATTAAAAAAATACGCCAGGATCATGGTGTTGATAAAACCTTACTATTGGATGGTGGTGATACCTGGCAAGGTTCAGGGACTGCATTCTGGACTCGTGGTAAAGATATGGTCGGCGCCTGTAATTTATTAGGTGTAGATATCATGACCGGTCATTGGGAATTCACCTACCTCGACAAAGAAGTATTAAGTAATGTTAAAGATTTTAAAGGTGATTTTGTCGCTCAAAATATTTTTGTTAAAGAAGATGCATCATTTGATTATAAATTTGCTGATTTTGAAGGTTTTAATGAAGATACAAGTCGCGCATTTAAACCATATACCATCAAAAATCTTGGTGGTGTTCGTGTAGCTGTTATTGGACAAGCATTTCCATACACTCCTATTGCAAATCCTGGACGTTTCATACCTGACTGGACGTTTGGTATTCGTGATAGTGAAATGCAACAAATCGTTGATTCAGTGCGTGCTAAAGAAAAGCCGGATGTTGTTGTTGTTATTTCACATAATGGTATGGACGTAGATTTAAAAATGGCATCAATTGTTACTGGCATTGATGCGATATTCGGTGGCCATACACACGATGGTGTACCGGCTCCTACTGTTGTTAAGAATCCAGCTGGTCAAACATTGGTTACAAATGCAGGTTCAAATGGTAAATTCCTGGGTGTGATGCAGTTAGATGTTCGTAATGGCAAGGTACAGGACTTTAGATATAAATTACTTCCAGTCTTTTCAAATTTACTTGAACCTGATGTTGAAATGGCTAAGTATATTGATGATGTACGTAAACCATATTTAAAAACATTACGTGAAGAATTAGCAGTTGCTGGTACTGAGGAGTTATATCGCCGTGGTAATTTTAATGGAACATTTGATCAAATTATATGTGATGCATTAAATGTTACGCAGGGAGCACAAATCTCATTATCACCGGGTTTTAGATGGGGAACATCAGTATTACCAGGGCAAACGATTTATATGGATAATGTGATGGATCAAACATGTATGACCTATCCAGAAACCTATGTAAAAGAAATGTCAGGTCAAACTATTAAAGATATATTGGAAGATGTTGCTGACAACCTGTTTAATGATGATCCATATTATCAACAAGGTGGTGATATGGTTCGAGTGGGTGGTCTTGATTACACAATGGATATTGGTGGTAAGATGGGTACACGTGTAAATGACATGACATTAGACGACGGTACAAAAATTGAAGCAAATAAAAACTATATGGTAGCAGGTTGGGCAACGGTGGGCTCGAAGTCTCCTGGAAAACCAATCTGGGATGTCGTTGCAGAATATTTACGAAGTGAAAAAGTTGCAACAGTGAAAAAATTAAATACACCAAAACTAATTGGTTCTACTAATAACCCGGGTATTGTTAAATATCTTGGAGAAGAAGCATAGGTTTTATATTATTATAATTTTATAAAAAGGAAGCGTAAGCTTCCTTTTTTATAAAGTTTTTTGAATGTTTAAATATTTGATCCAGCTAAAGATGCAGCTTGTTTGCGCAAACTAGCTTCTTTGTTTTCTTTTTCCTGATTCCATTGAGTAGAAAACTCTGGCCAACCTTGAGTATGTAATTGTATAAGTTGGCTAAGTGCAGCAATATGATCAGGATCAGAATTTAAAGCTGGTATATAGTGAAATTGCTCACCACCTGATTTTAAAAATAACTCTCGGTATTGCATATCAACCTCTTCGAGTGTTTCAAGACAATCTGCAGAGAATCCAGGAGAAACAACATGAATATTTTTAACTCCCGATTGGGCGAGTTCCTCTAATACCTTATCAGTAGCGGGGGTTAACCATTCAAGTTTTCCGAATCGGGATTGAAATGTCATTATCCATTCTGAATCCATAAGGTTTAGTGATTTTACTAATAATCTTGCCGTTTTATGACATTGACAGAAATAAGGATCACCCTTATCCAGATTACGTTTTGGTAAACCATGAAATGACAATACTAATTTTTCCGGTTTTTGGTGTTTAGCCCAATAGTTAGCAATGCTATTTTTTAGAGCATGAATATATGGCTCAAAATCATGATACTGGTTCACCAAACGTAATTCTGGAATCCAACGCCATGATCGTAATATTTTTGAAATCGCATCAAAAGTAGATGCCGTTGTGGTTGCTGAATATTGTGGATATAACGGTAGTACCAGAATTCGTTGTACATTTTTTTTCCGTAGCTCATTTAGTGCTGTTTCTATAGATGGACTGCCATAACGCATCGCTAAAGCAACTTTGATTGGTCCGCTAAACTGCTTCGATAATAATTCTTGAACCTCGGTACATTGATTCTTTGAGTGTACTAATAATGGTGAGCCCTGTTCCATCCAGATTGATTGGTATGCGTGAGCGGCTATTTTAGGCCGACGCGTTAAAACACTAGTGTATAAAATTGGTTTCCAGATAATAGCCGGTATTTCAACCACTCTGGTATCGGATAAAAATTCAGCTAAATATCGTCGTACTGCAGGCACAGTTGCAGCAGAAGGTGTACCTAAATTTGTTAGTAAAATTCCAGTTGCAGGACTAGAATCGTGAGTAAAAGTGGTTTTTTCAATGTTTCTGGTCATAATATTGAATTATGTATCATATTATATAAATGCAGTATTTTACCTTAGAATATATAACAAGTAAAAAAAGGAATTAAATATGTACGGGATATTTTTGGATGCAAAAACAATAAATCATTTAGAAATGGACATGTCAGGAGTTCGTTCAGTATTAACAGATTTACAAGTAAATAGTTTAACCAACCTGGAGGATGTAAAACGGGCAATCAAAGGAAAGGAAGTTGTGATAAGCAACAAAGTGATGTTGGATGAAACAATTTTAAAGTCAAGCAAATATTTACAGTTGGTTTGTATTGCCGCAACAGGAATGAATAATATCGATTTACAAGCTGCAATTGATAATAACATTGTTGTTTGTAATGTAGAAAACTATGCTAACGAGTCAGTAGTGCAACATGTTTTTGGTTTAATTATAAGTTTGATGCGAAATTTTCCAGCTTATAAAACAGCTTTAACTAATAAAGAGTGGCATAAAAATAAGTCTTTTAGTCTATTAAGTTATAATATTGAAAATTTAACTGATAAAACACTGGGTATTATTGGATATGGTGTTCTCGGTAAAGCAATTGAAAAAATGGCACATTGTTTCGGGATGAATGTCATTATCGCTGAACGTAAAGATATAGCAATTGAAATGGTTCGAAGCGGAAGAATTTTATTTGATTCGGTGCTTGAACAAGCAGATGTAATCACACTTCATTGTCCTCTAACGGATGAAACAAAAAATTTAATTAGTTTCACACAATTACAAAAAATGAAATCAAACTGTATTTTGATTAATACGGCACGTGGCGGAATTGTAGATGAGCAAGCATTACTAACGGCATTAAAATCTGGTGAAATTGCTGCAGCTGGCATCGATGTATTAGAACAAGAACCACCAACAAACCAAAGTATTTTATTACAGGACGATATCAAGAATTTTACTAATCTTATTGTGACACCCCATATAGCCTGGGCGAGCAGACAATCACGGCAACATTTACTTGATAAAATTGCTGGAAATATAAGATATTTTATTACCGGTGAATATCAAGAATTAACAAATTTTTATTTCTGAATGTTAATTCTCGAACTAATTGTGAGCAAAATCACATTAAATATTGCGCTGTTTCTCGTTTATTAATTGAACAATACAAGATGTGTTCTATGCTGTGTTTACAGTAGCTTCAAGTATGGGGAACCAAGATGAAAAAATTACTTTATATTGTTATATCATTCTTTTTTGTAGTTAATATATCAGCTGAAGTGGTTATGTTAGCAGAAGGCGAAATAATGGTATTAGGTACTCCTGCATCTGATATTAAGCCAGATAACAGTCCTGATACCATTCAACCTAATAATTCAGAAACACTACAAGAACAACAAAGTGGTTCAATGCAGGGTAGTGTGGCAAGGTCAATATTTACAACACTAGTATCCGAACACGAGCCAATCGATAAAATTGAAAAATTACAATCAAATAACCGAAGTGTTTATTATTTTACAGAATTACGCGGTATGTCTGGTCAGACCGCAATACATCGGTGGGAGTTTAATGGTAATGTTATGTCTGAAACAAAGTTTACTATCGCTGGTCCACGTTGGCGTGTCTGGTCAAGTAAAAATTTGTTACCAAGCTGGACTGGTGAATGGAAAGTATCTGTTTTAAACGGTGTAGGTGATGTAATCTCAGAAGATATTTTTAGTTATGTTGCAGAAGAAATACCTGGATCAGATTTACAACAAGAAACTGTAACTGAGACAAAAGATATGAATAGTCACACTGGAAATAGTATTAACAATAATCATCAAAAACCATAATACGATATTCTCAATGTATTTATAAGCTCCCTTAATAGGGAGTTTTTTATGTATAAATAATGATTAATTAAGTTAAATACCATAACGCGTAAGAAAATTTACTTATGACTAAATTAGCAATGAATTAAAGGTAATTGTATTTTTTGTTTATTTTTTAAATGCTTATTTCACTTTACTAGAAATAAAGTGAGATTAAAAAATTTGATGTTATTTATGTGATGAAATGTGTTCTCATAGTGCTACTGTATAAGTAAGAAACAATGGATTTGTTTTTAATTTTAGATCTACCGTGAGGTTACTATGATGCCAACACCGTTTGAACCTAATATAGGGCAGTGTTATCGGGACCAGCAAGGTCGCTCATTCGAAGTTGTAGCAATGGATGATCTTGATGTTGAAATTCAATATCATGATGGTGAAGTTGATGAATTTGACATTGATACCTGGTACTTATTAAATGTTAAACCTGCCGATGTTACTAAAGATTGGAGCTGTTCTTCAAGAAATTTATTAATTGATGATTTGGATATTGATGTTAACAGTATTAATATGGGTGAATTGGATTCAGAAGAATTTTTTGAAGAATTGTAAATATAATTATTTGCCTTAATATCAATTGTATCTACTGTTATTTATTGTATAAATTTTTTGTATTTGATTCTTTTAGGCTGAATTATTTTCTGACCTAGACGTTGTAGCTTATCAGTTTCATAATCAGCATAATTCCCTTCGAACCATTCAACATGGCTATTGCTTTCAAATGCAAGTATGTGTGTAGCGACACGATCTAAAAACCATCGATCATGTGAAATAATAACAGCACAACCCGGGAACTCCAGAATAGCAGCTTCAAGTGCTCGTAAGGTTTCGACATCCAGATCATTGGTAGGTTCATCCAATAGTAAAACATTGCCACCACTTTTTAACAATTTAGCAAGATGTACCCGGTTTCGTTCGCCACCAGATAGATCACCTATGCGTTTTTGTTGATCACTTCCTCTAAAATTAAAACGACTGACGTAGGCTCGTGATGGTGTCTCATAATTACCGACAACAATAATATCCTGGCCTTCAGATATTTCTTCCCATACTGTTTTTTTGTTGTCGAGTGAATCTCGATTCTGATCAATGTATGACAATTTAACCGTTTCACCGATTTTAAAGTTTCCAGAATCGCATTGTTCTTGTCCCATCAGCATTTTAAACAATGTTGATTTTCCAGCACCATTAGGTCCAATAATACCAACAATGCCGCCACAGGGTAAATTAAAATTCAAATTTTCAATAAGTAAGCGTTCACCAAATGACTTATTAATATTTATCGCTTCAATTACAGCGTTTCCAAGACGGGGACCAGGCGGAATATATAATTCTCTTGTCTCATTACGTTTTTGATATTCAGTTGATACCATTTCTTCGAACCTATTGATACGAGCCTTACTTTTGGCTTGTCGACCTTTTGGATTTGCACGAACCCATTCGAGTTCCTCTCTAATGGCTTTTTGGCGTGCAGCTTGTTCATTGGATTCTTGGGATAGACGTATATCTTTTTGTTCCAACCAACTGCTGTAATTTCCTTCCCATGGTATACCATGACCACGATCCAGTTCCAGAATCCATCCGGCAACATTATCTAAAAAATAACGATCGTGGGTAACAGCAATTACAGTTCCAGTAAATTCTTGTAAGAAATTTTCAAGCCAGGCGATTGATTCGGCGTCGAGATGATTCGTTGGTTCATCAAGCAAGATCATATCAGGAGATGAAAATAATAAACGACATAGAGCGACACGCCGTTTCTCTCCACCGGATAATATCTTAACATCACTATCCCATGGTGGTAAACGCAGGGCATCTGCTGCTATCTCAAGTTTTCGATCAATTTCCCAAGCTCCGGCATTATCAATTTTATCTTGTAATTCTCCTTGTTCTTCTAATAACTTATTCATTTCACTTTCAGACATCGGTTCAGCGAATTTTGTACTAATTTCATCAAAACGAGTTAGCATTGTTTTAATTTCGCTTATGGCTAGTTCAACATTTCCTCTAACATCCAAATCAGTTTCAAGTTGTGGTTCTTGTGGTAAATAAGATATATTGATATTTGGCTGAGGTCGAGCTTCACCATCAAAGTCAGTGTCTAGTCCGGCAATAATTTTAAGTAAGGTTGATTTACCAGAACCATTTAATCCCAATACACCGATTTTAGCTCCAGGGTAAAATGATAAAGAAATATCTTCTATAATTCTACGTTTAGGAGGAACTGTTTTGTTCACTCCGTTCATTGTGAATATGTATTGAGCCATGGTATGTATATGTAAATTAAGTAAAATATAAGTATGAGTAATGTTTTTATTTTTCAGGTGATAAAATACCTAGGGGCTGTTGATCTTCCAGATTTTAGAACTGAATAAAGAATTATAATGCCAATGATTATCAATAAACAGCAAAAGTTAGGACATGGAATCGGGATACCCCTATCAAGACCGTGTGCCGCAGGACGCGGCACCCGAGCATGCCATGGATGGCAATGTTTTGCGTGTCTTGATAGGGGTATCCCGGTTTCGTGGCCGGATTTAAACTACAAATCAGATAAAATTTGAAAGATCAACAGACCCTAATCTTCTTAATATTAGTGTAGCAAGTGGTACAATTTATGTGGAGTACTTTGTGAAGAATGTATCAGTTTATATTGGTGAAAAATTAGCACGTTATGGTTTTGGAGCAGAACATCCATTTGGTACAGATAGAATGGCAGCTTTTTGGGATTACGCTGTTCAGCGAGGAATTACCAAACATGTGATTGTTAATCAACCAGTTGATGCTAATGAACAACAGATTTTATTATTCCACTCGAAGCAATATTTAAAACATGTTCAAAAATGTTCAAGAGAAGCTAAAGGTTATATCGATAGTGGTGATACACCTGCAGTAAAAGGTATTTATGAAGCGGCATTAACTGTTGTTGGTACAACTTTAGATGCGGTATCAAATGTGATGAATGAAAATATAAAACGGGCCTTTGTTCCTATTGCTGGTTTACACCATGCTACTCGAAATAATGCAGCAGGATTTTGTGTTTTTAATGATTGTGGTATCGCGATTGAATTTTTAAGGAAGAATTTTGGTATTAAACGAATTGCTTATGTAGATATAGATGCCCATCATGGCGATGGGGTATTTTACGCTTTTGAATCCGACCCTGAATTAATTTTTGCTGATATTCATGAAGATGGTAAAACATTATATCCTGGTACGGGAGCAAATACTGAAACAGGATTAGGGGGAGCAATTGGGACAAAATTAAATATTCCGGTAAAAGCAGATTCAAATGATCGTGTTTTTATGGATAAGTGGTTAACAATTGAAGCATTTATCATAAAACACAAACCTGAGTTTATTATATTTCAGTGTGGTGCCGATAGTATTGCCGGTGATCCAATTACACATTTACAGTTCTCTATTAAAGCACATAGTTATGCAGCAAAACGGCTTTGCGAACTAGCGGATGATTTAAGTGCTGGACGATTGATAGTTTTGGGGGGTGGTGGTTATAATCGAACTAATATAGCCCAAACCTGGACTGCAGTTGTTGAGGCTTTAATTAGTCATTCGTGATGAAATATTGGATTAAATTACTTATTTTTATAAAATTTATCCAATTTATTGTATTATAGTAATAAGTAAAATGTTTATTTAGTATTCAAAAATTGACTGTTTGACACCAGTATTTTCGCAACTATTCATTAATGGGTATACATTAATTGAGAAATATTTGTTGCAACTTGTTGAATTATATAGTTATAAAATTAACTACGAATTAACAGGTTTATTTTAATATGAATAGTTCACGTTTACATCAAGAGTTGGTAATATTCTTTATTAAATATATCGAATAAAGATATAAAAATTTATTATTACCTAAAAGAAGCATACAAAATGGCTGATAGAAGATTACAGGTATACCACACCGTTGCTCGTTTATTGAGCTTCACTAAAGCTGCAGAAGAATTGCACATGACTCAACCCGCTGTGACCTTCCAGGTTCGGCAACTTGAAGAATATTTTAATACGCGATTATTTGATCGAACTCATAACCGGATCAGTTTAACAGAAGCAGGTGATCGAGTTTACGGTTTTGCTGAAAGTATTTTTAAACTTTATAATGAAATGAATCACGCCGTTAGGGAAATTACTGGTGACATTAGTGGAGTATTGATCCTGGGTGCCAGTACAACGGTAGCTGAGTATATGTTACCGTCACTATTGGGTGATTTTAAAAAGAAATTTCCGGAAGTGACAATTCGGTTAAAAGTAGCAAATACCGATGGTATAGTTAGTTTGGTTGAAAATAACGCAATTGATCTCGGTGTGGTTGAAGCACCAGTATTAAATAAGAATTTGGTCGTTGAAAAATGCAGGATGGACAGTTTGGTATTGATTGTTCCACCTGATCATCCTTTGTCATCAAAAGAAAGCGTTCAAATAGCTGATTTTATTGAATATCCTTTTATTTGTCGTGAAGAAGGATCAGGTACTCTTGAAGTGACTATGGAATATTTACATAATGCAGGGATTACTGATTCTGAGCTTAATATTTCTATGGAGTTAGGAAGTCTGGAAGCCATTAAGCGTTCTGTTGAAGCCGGAATGGGAGTTTCCATAGTGTCCAGGGCAACGATTGAAAATGAATTAAAGTTAAAAACATTATGTGCTGTAGAATTAAATCCAACGATTAGACGACCATTTTCATTTGTGCACCAAAAACAAAAATTTCGTGTTAATGCAATGGATGAATTATTGAATTTTGCTAGAAATTATTGCACAGAAAATAATGTTTCGGATGAAAAAGTTGACACAGTTGCAACTATATAAATAAATTATAATTTGAGTAATTATAAAAAAAAATTATTAAAACATTTCTCAAATCTTTCAGAACAAGATCAATGCTCATTAGTTTCCTATGCTGAATTTCTTGTTAATAGAGAAAATCCATCAGAATCTGCAAATCAGGAAATTACTGAGCCCTTACAGATTCCACGTCCGGACAATGAGTCAGTAATTAAAGCAATAAAACGTTTGTCAGCAACTTATCCTATGTTAGATAAATCGGTTTTGTTAAATGAAATATCGACACATATGACACAGCACATTATTCATGGTGTATCCGCAACTGAAGTTATAAACAATCTTGAATCTGAATTCCTGAAACAATATAAAAAATGGCAATGTTGAACCTTCATGTTAGACATTATAAAACAATGGTACCAACGAAATTTTACTGATCCTCAAGCAGTATTACTGGTTTTTATATTAATTTTTGGATTTGCAATCATTTTATTACTAGGAGACATGTTAGCTCCTGTATTTGCAGCAATTGTAATAGCCTATTTGTTAGAGAGCCCTGTTCAATTTATGAAAAAATACGGAGCGCGGCGCCGATATGCTGTTATTTGGATATTTTTACTTTTTTTAACAATTTTATTTTTTATAGTATTTGGTTTAATGCCTATTCTCTTAAATCAAATTACAGAATTTTTAGCTGAACTTCCAACTTATGTTGGTAAGGGGCGAGAGCTTTTATTATTACTTCAAGATAAACTTCATTTTATTCCTGCAAGAGAAATTGAAACACTTGCGAATTTACTTACATCAAAAATGGCCGGTTTTGGACAAGTTGTTTTAACCAAGTCCTTAGCATCTATACCTGGAATCATTACTGCTTTGATTTATTTAATTCTAGTACCAATGTTAGTGTTGTTTTTTATGAAAGATAAGTGGCGCATACTTATCTGGTTTTCTAAATATATCCCAAGGCAACGTGGTTTAGCGAGTAAAGTGTGGTTTGATCTTGATGTGCAACTTGGCAAATATGTTAAAGGCAAGTTCTGGGAATTTCTAATTCTGGGGGGAGCAATTTATATTTGTTTTGCTATTTTCGGATTAAAATATGCAATTCTATTATCTGCTTTGGTTGGCATTTCTGTTGTGATGCCATATATCGGGATAATGATTGTATCAATCCCGGTTTTTTTTGTTGCTTATTTCCAATTTGGATTTGGAACGGAATTATATGTATTGTTAATAGTATATTTTATTATCAATGCTATTGATGGTTATGTACTTGTACCTGTTTTGTTTTCAGAAGTTGTTAATATTCATCCCATTGCAATTATAATCAGCATACTGTTATTTGGTGGTTTATGGGGACTGTGGGGCGTGTTTTTTGCAATTCCGTTAGCAACATTAATTAATGCAATATTAACATCGTGGCCAAGATTAGAAAGTGAAGAAAACCTTGAGTCTG
>JBGMQW010000085.1:0-14569 GCA_048060815.1 Thiohalomonadales bacterium
TTTTGCGAGTCTTGAATGGGCTACAGCCCTTCCGTAGCCGATGGATTTAGTATTACTCATACGTAACTACTGAATTTTGTTATTTAAATTATATTTGCTTATCCCGAGTTCAGGTTAGATAGTATAAAATCGTTTTTTATCATCAATAATAACACCATCTAAATACACTTCGTTATTTTTTAGTTCAACCCGATTTTTACTAATCCAGTCTATCGCTTTTGGATAAATTATATGTTCAATTTTGTGAACTTTTTGCTTGAGTAAATCACAAGTGTCACCGTCATTAATTGCGACTCTTGATTGAATTATTACCGGACCATCATCAAGTTCCTGGGTAACAAAATGGACGCTGGCACCATGTTCAGAATCACCACTATCAATAACTCGTTGATGAGTATTAAGGCCTTTATATTTTGGGAGTAATGACGGGTGTATATTTATTAATTTACCCAGATGTTGTATAACAAATTTATCACTCAGAATACGCATAAATCCAGCTAATACTATGAGTGAAACCTGATGTTTGCGCAGAATCTCCGAGAGAACGTCATCAAATTGTTCTCGAGACTGGTATTTAGCAGGCTCAATAAATGCTGTTGCTATATTTGCGTTTTTAGCTCGCTCTAAACCTTTAGCATCCAGGCGGTCACTAATGACAACTCTTATTGATATGTTGATTTCATTTCGATGTATCGCATCAATAATTGCTTGCAGGTTAGAACCATTACCGGATACTAATACCGCGATATCAAAAGACATTAATTGATTAATACCTTTGGAGTTTTATCGTTACTTATTTCTATTTTACCAATAACCTGAGCTGTTTCACCTGAGTCGTTAAGAGATTTTATACATGATTCAACATCATTCTGATCAATAACAAGCACCATCCCAATACCACAATTAAATGTTCGAAACATTTCATTAGAAGAGATATTTCCTTTTTCTTGTAACCAGTCAAATATTACAGGTTTCTGCCAGCTTGCCTCATTTATTTTTGCAACAGTGTTATCTGGCATAACGCGAGGTATATTTTCCAGTAAGCCTCCACCGGTTATGTGTGCGATTGCATGAACATCAATTTTACCAATTAATTTTAATACTGATTTTACGTAAATTCGAGTTGGTAGCATGGTATGATAACTTAACGGTTTGCCATTGAGTTCATCGTTAAGCGATGATTTACTGAGTTCCAGAACTTTACGAATTAATGAATAACCATTGGAGTGTGGTCCATTTGACGATAGACCAATGATGACGTCACCAGCTTTAACTTTACTACCATCGATAATATTGCTTTTTTCAACCAGACCGACACAGAATCCAGCAAGATCATAATCATTGCCTTGATACATACCTGGCATTTCTGCCGTTTCACCACCTATCAGGGCAGCACCAGCTTGTATACAGCCATCTGCAATGCCTTTAATGACATTGGTAGCAATATCTATAGATAGTTCACCAGTAGCATAATAATCCAGGAAAAACAGCGGTTCAGCTCCTTGTACGATTATGTCATTGGCACACATAGCAACCAGATCAATACCGATGCTATCATGAACACCGCATTCGATGGCGAGTTTTAGTTTTGTTCCAACGCCATCAGTGCCTGAGACTAATACCGGTTGTTTATAATTTGTGGGTATCTCAAACATTGCACCAAAGCCACCCAGACCTGATAACACACCAGGACGCGTAGTTTTAGTAACAAATGGTTTAATTTGTTCAATTAATTCATTCCCGGTGTCAATATCAACACCGGCGTCTTTGTAACTGAGGTTATTTTTATCTGAACTATTTGTTGACGATTTACTTTGAGGCACATTCTCTCCTGAAACAACGAGTTTGATGGTATTTTGTGAAACCGGATAGTGTTTAATACTCTGGAAACTAATATTATACCTAAATGAATAATTTTAAAGTAACATTTTTACAGCAATTTGATAGATAATTTACCCTCTTTTTACCGAAGGTCTTATTTTAGAAGGTTTTCTGTTAGCATGGCATATTCTGGAATTGAGGACACACATGACTTTAATAACTAAGCAAAAAATTACTTTTCTGTTAGTTTTAGCAGGATTTTTATTATTATCCTCATTACCAGTATCAGCCGAAGTCGTAAAGAGACTTTATGATGTTGAAATTCCCGTTAATAGTCAGAATAGAAAAGAGCGCACAGAGGCAATCAAATCGGGTTTGGCAATAGTCCTGGTCAAGGTAACAGGTCGCAGTGCAGTTAGTGAATTACTTGAATTGGAAGACGTATACCGTATTGCACCGCAATTTGTTCAACAATATCGGTATCGAAAAATGACTAAAAAAGATCTGTCTGCTAATGTCGACAGGATCGAGTCAGAAAAATTACCAACTAAAAAACTATGGATACGATTCAATAAAAAAGCCATTAATAAAATGCTACGGCAACGAAATTTGCCTGTTTGGGGGCAAACCCGACCATCTGCTTTAATCTGGTTTGTGGTTGATGAAAATGGTCGACGAGAATTTATTGGTAATGATCGTGATAATATCTTTCATGAAACAATACTTAACTACTCAAAAACTCGAGGTTTGCCTGTACGTTTTCCTTTAATGGATTTAACGGATCGATTGAATATTAAAACAGGTGATATTTGGGCAGGATTTGATGGTGTTATCTTGAATGCTTCAGAACGTTATAATACCGAAGCGGTGATTGTCGGTCGGGCATTTAAAAGCTTTACCGGGTTATGGAATATTCGATGGACATTGTATCTTGGTGGACAAATACAAACCTGGGACTTTCAGGACATTGAGATTGCAGCGGCTATCACGCCGGGTATTGATCAAGTTACAGACAATCTATCAGTACGATTTACTCAAGTTAATATTAATCAAGATAATAACCAGGTACTACTAAAAGTGACTAATATTGAAGATTTAGCTGATTATACCCGTGTTGTGCAATATATTTCGTCAATTACATCTGTAGTTCAAATTCAACCTTATGTTTTAAATAAAAATAATGTGATATTTAATCTAACAACACGAGGCGGAAGAATTGCTGTAGCACAATCGATATCTCTTGGAAGATTATTTGTAAAAGAAGATACGAATATTCCTAATATAACTATTGATAATTCTGTAACGGAGCAAGGTCAGGTAGATACAAGTCAAAATACAGATGTATCGGTAGTTTATGACTTGAAATATCGATTACTGAAATAATAAGAAAGATTCTATAGTTATAATTAATAATGTAGCGAAGTCGCAATAAAATTGAATCTAAGTAATATACCAAATATAATTAGTATTTTACGGATGTTACTGGTGATCCCGGTAGTTACTTTAATGCTGGAAGAGGAATTTGGATGGGCATTAGGTTTATTCGTTATTGCAGGTTTATCTGATGCTATCGATGGTTTCCTGGCAAAACGTTTTAATTGGATTTCTCGCCTCGGTGAAATACTGGATCCACTTGCGGACAAATTATTAATGGTGAGCTGTTATCTTGTATTATGGTGGCTTGGTTATTTAGCAACTTTATTGGTAACAGTAGTTATTGGGCGAGACATTATTATTGTACTGGGTGCTCTTGTCTATCACTATAATATTAAATCAATAAAAATTACACCAACCTTTATCAGCAAAGCAAATACTGTCGCGCAAATATTACTAATATGTATTGTGTTATTTTCAATTGCTGTTTTTGAATTACCAGAGAAAGGTTTAAATGCTATTTTCGTTCTGGTATTTTTAACTACAATGGCAAGTGGACTGGATTACATTTTTATATGGACTAAACGGTCATTAAAAAAATGACGTGATAAATAAATATAAATCATGGATAAAAATACGCAATTAATTTTAAATTTTGATTTAAGAGAAATCGCACGATTTGAAAATTTCATTAGTGGTGAAAATAAAAAATTAATTAATGAACTGCAAGATGAAAAACAATTCTGTATCTTTTTTTATGGTACTACTGGATACGGTAAAACACATTTACTTCATTCATTATGTCATGAGTATTCAAAGCGATTAAAATCAGCAATCTATATTCCTTTAACTTTACATAAAGAAATATCACCAAAAATTTTTACAGGATTAGAAGATAAAGAATTAGTTTGTATCGATGATATCCAGGTAATAGCTGGAATTAAGGAATGGGAAACAGAATTATTCCATTTATATAATCGCTTACGAGATAATAAAAGCAGAATAGTTGTAAGCAGTGCAATGTCATTAAAATCATTACCAATAAAATTGACTGATTTACGCTCTCGTTTTTCTTGGGGTCCAGTTTATAAAATTAAATCATTAACTGATGATAATAAATGTTTAGCGCTACAACAACATGCCTCAATCCGCGGCCTGGAATTAACAGATGAAGTTTGTGAATTTTTACTGAGCCGTTATTCAAGGGATGTTAGTAATTTATTCGATATGTTAGAGACTCTCGATAAAGCAGCATTAGTCGCAAAAAGAAAAATAACTATCCCATTTGTACGTAAAATTCTGGTAGATGAATAATTTCAAGCGTCTAAATTGAAATCTAGGTAGAACCATGTATAACTTAACAATTAAACTAATCTACTCGGCATACCTTGGCGTTCTGGTGGTTAAAAAAATATGACTTCCCAAATCATTTACTTTTAATATCGCGAGCATTCATCTTAACATAATAAATACAACCAATAAAAAGCCCGAGAGTTAAAGCTATTTCGGGTAATGCTAAATACCGGGTTACTTCATTTGTATAAGCTTCAACGACAGCATGAATAAAATATCCGAGAGCAAGAAAACTGCACCATGCATGAGTATAGGGTTTACCTTTTAAGAGACCATAAAGTGGAAATAACAGGGGACCGATTGCTATCAAGAGTAACGTTGGTTTTGGTGTTGTTGAAGATTCAATAAAAAATAATATCCAGTATAAAAACAATAAGATAAGTCCAAAATAACTCACTAATGTTAATTTACGAAAGAACAATGTATTAAAAGTCATAAGATTCGTTATCTATTTTTGTTATAAATTTTTGCTGTAGTGGCTAATCGTTTTCCCAAGGCGATACATAAAAATTTTTCATCGTCAGAAATTTCATTGCTATTATCGATGCCTGCATAGTGACTTACACCATAGGGGGTACCGCCAGTTTGAGTAGAATTTAGTTTACTCTCACTGTAGGGCAGCCCAATAATCATCATACCATGATGTAACAATGGCAGCATCATTGAGATTAAAGTTGTTTCCTGGCCACCATGAAGACTGGAGCTCGATGTAAACACAGCAGCCGGCTTCCCGATTAATGCACCAGATAACCAAATAGGAGTTGTGGAATCTAAAAAGTATTTTAATTCTGATGACATGTTCCCAAAATAGGCAGGGCTTCCCAAAACTAGACCACAACTTTGTTTCAAATCATCCAGGGTTACAAATGGTGCACCTTGTTCAGGGATACTGTCTTCAATTGGCTCGCATACAGTTGATGTTAAGGGAACTGTCCTTATTCGAGCACTCATTTGATCAACAGATTCGATACCTCTAGCAATAAGTTGAGCCATCTCAGTGGTTGAACCGTATTTACTACTATATAAAACCAGAACTTCATTAGTACTCATAAAATTTCCAAAATACTTTCAGGTGGACGACCCAGTTTTGCTCTGCCATTTGAGATTACAATAGGGCGCTGAATTAAAACAGGATTCTCAATCATTGCCATTATCAATGATTTTTCATCTAAATTGGGGTTGTCAAGTGCTAGATCTTTGTAGGTTTGTTCATTTTGTCTCATTAATTCTCTTGGAGTCATGCCTAACATCGTTAATATTTGTTTTAATGTTGTATAATCTGGGGGAGTTTCAAGGTAATAAATTTTGGTTGGATTTAGATCACGATCATTTAGTAGCTGTAAAACTTGCCGTGATTTAGAACAACGATTATTGTGATAGATAGTAACAGTCATTTTCAATATTAGTCCATTTTGTGAAATATCTGCTATTCTAATCCAATGAGATATTTTTAAAAATCAATTACTGTTAATAAGTCCAAATCTTGACAGTATTTAAAGTGGATGTTAGCTTGGAAACCAAGAATTCAATTTACATTTGATTAAAAACTCTTACATGTCTAATGTATAAAAACAAATTTATAGTAACGATTGCACTATTATTTAGCACATTGATGTTTCTTGTTTCATGTGCAATAAATCCACCAGTTCAGGAAATGAGTAATGCTCGACAAGCCATAAATGCCGCACGAGATGCTCAGGCCGAGCAGTATGCTAAAAATAAATATAATAAAGCTAAGGAATTGCTAGAAGAAGCTCGCGAAAATTTAGAGGATGGTGATTACTACACAGCCAGGAATTTAGCCCTGGAAGCAAAACATAAAGCAATTCAGGCACGTCAGGACTCTCAAAATCAGATAAAAGAAAATAAGTAATAAGTTATATTAACAATTTCTTAAGTTTCTATTAAAATATCTGTAAGCAATTTAGTTGCTTGACAGTTTATCAAGCCGAGTGATAATTTGAGAAAATATTATTTGTATACTTTGTAGGTTTGTTTAATACTAATTAACAATCTAAAAAAAATAACAATTAAAAATAATTAAATCTGGAGTACATCATGATAATTCGTAATAAACTTAAATATTTAGGGATGGCATTCTTAATTGTGGTTGCTGCCTGCGATAGTACGCCTGAAAAAGAAGTAGGGTCAAGTGCTGCAGATGCAATTGCAGCAGCAAAAGCTGCAAATCAGCGCGCAATTCAAGAACAATATGAATGGCGTGATACCGGTAAAATTATTAAAATGGCAGAAACAGCATTAGCTGAAGGTGATGATGCGAAGGCTATTAAATTAGCAAATAAAGCTCGACGTCAAGCTGAAAATGCGGTTAAACAAAAATTTTCTGAACTCAAACGTCTTGAACATATACTTGGTGAAGCCCCTCCTGAGCCTGTAACACAGAGTAATATTGGTGGATATAGCGTTATCCAGGGAGATAATTTATGGGATATTTCTGCAAAATCCGATGTATATGGTAATCCTTATAATTGGCCACTAATTTACAAAGTAAATCGTAACAAAATCAAAGATGCAGATTTGATTTATCCTGGACAACAATTTGAGATTGATTCAAATGTATCAGGAAGTGATATGAATGCTGCGGTATTACATGCAAAAACTCGCGGAAGTTGGTCCCTTGGAGTTGTTGAAGCATCAGACGCAGCTTATCTAGATCAATAAAACTCGTGAATAAGAATTAAAAGGCTTCAGTCGGAGCCTTTTTATTTAATGAATAATTTTAACCAGTTAATTAAAGTTAAAATAGTATCAATCAATATTTTTAAAAAAGTATTGGATTATTTCCGCATTACTATTCTTCGTTTTATATCTGATCAGTGCCTGCAAGTTGCCGCAGCACTGACATTCACATCATTACTTGCATTAGTGCCTTTATTAGCAATTTCAGTTACGATTATCAAACAAGTACCAGCTGCACAGGAATTTCTTGCAGTTGGGCAAGAGTATTTATTTCAAATTTTTGCACCTGACTTTGGTAATGAAGTAAAATCTTATTTATTAACGTTTGTCACCAAGACACAAAACTTAACAACAATTGGTATTGTGTTTATAATTATTACAGCTTTACTAACATTAGATACAATTGAAAAGACGTTAAACAGAATTTGGGATGTGAAAAAATCTCGAAAAGTTCTCGTGCGTTTTTCTATTTATTTTATTATTTTAACTTTTGGTCCTGTATTAATAGGAATTAGTTTATCTGTAAGCACCTATTTATCAACAACATCATTTTTTTCTGATACCACTTTAAATGGAGAAGTACAATATTATTATTTAGCATTATTACCTTTATTTTCGACTACACTTGCATTTACTATATTATATAAAATTGTACCAAATGTAAAAGTTCCTTTGTTTCATGCTTTATTTGGAGGAATATTTGCGGCATTATTATTTGAATTTGCGAAACGTGGATTTGCTTATTTTATTACTACAGTTTCAACCTATCAATTAATATACGGTGCACTAGCTGCTATACCTTTAACATTAATTTGGCTTTATGTTTCATGGTTAGTAATTCTAATTGGAGCTGAAGTAACAGCAAGTAGTTCTGATTATTTAAATTTAAAGAATGAAAATAAATTACACTCAGGAATTGATTTATGTGTAGCTATTAAATTATTAGGTGATATTGGATTTTTAACCGAGCAAGAGGGGATTAGTTTGGATAAAATTATGGATAATGAATTACATATTCCCGATGATTTAATAATTTATGTTTTAAAGAAACTTGAACAACATGAACTAATTAAACAACAAAATAATATATGGCAATTAGCTAGAGAAAAGTCGAGTTATAGTATACAGGAATTATTAAGTTTATCGAATCCTTGCTGTGTGGAATATTCACAGCAAGACAGAAATAAGCCTGTTATTAACAAGAAGATTCAAAATGCATTAGCCCAAATACGTACTGAATTAAAAAATTCACCACCGGTTTTACTCAAAAATATATACGATTAAATAGATTAAGATTTACTTTTACGCTGTAAATAAATGAATTCTGTTATTACCTTGATTTATGTGATTTCACATGAGATTTTCATCTGGATTTTAGTTAGAATATCATCCGATAACCAATCGGTACAAAGTTATCTCATTGATATTGATAAGGTAATTCTTTAGTTTCAAGCTTGTTTATATTGAATTTTTTACAAAAAACAGTGTCCTAAATTAGATAAGTACCGAAAAAAGGCTGAATAAAAATGATAAAATTTATATTACGATTAACAAGTCTGGTTTTAATTTTGTTTGTTACAAATCTTGTTGTAGCAGATGATTTTAAATTAACGGACATTAATGGAAAATCACATAATCTATCTGATTATAAAGGCAAATGGGTTATTGTAAATTATTGGGCTACCTGGTGTCCTCCATGCCTTGATGAATTACCCGAGCTGGTTGATTTTTATGAAGAACACAAAAATAAAGATGCTGTCGTTTTAGGTATCAATTATGAGGATGTTGACCAAAAATATTTAAAAGAATTTGTTGATGAATATTTTATTTCATATCCTATATTACCTGCAGATCCTGGTAAGGCAGAATTTTGGGGCCCCATTAATGGTTTACCTACTACAGTCATTATATCTCCCACAGGTGAAATGGTTTCTCGCCATGTTGGAAGAATTAATGGCCAATTTCTCGAAAATGTAATTAATTCAAAGTCAAAGCATGCATTAAATAAATAACACGATTTGTTATGCGAATATGCTGAGAGGTAAACGAAATGAAAATACGCTTATTATTACAATTTTTAATTCTTTGCTTCGTTTTTATTTCAAATTCATATTCTGCTATTCCACGAGATCCATATAAATATTTTTTCCAGGAAACATGGGGTGATTTTGTTGAAGAAACTACTCGTGCCAAAAGTGAAGGAAAGAAAGCAATAATGATTTTTTTTGAAATGGACGAATGTCCATTTTGTCATTACATGAAAACAAATGTGTTAAACCAACCTGCAGTACAGGAATATTACCGAAAACATTTTTTATTATTTTCAGTTGACATTGAGGGTGATGTTGAGATGGTAAATTTCAAAGGGGAAACTGTAAAACAAAAAGATTTTTCTTTTAAAGAAAATCGTGTTAGGGCAACACCTGTTATTGCTTTTTTTGATTTCGATGGCAAACGAATACATCGCCATACGGGTAAAACTTCCGGAGTAAAAGAATTTATGATGATGGGGGAGTTTGTTGTATCAGAAAGCTACAAAACGATGAGTTTTTCAAAGTACAAAAGAACTCAACGACATAAATAAATTCCAGATAATAAAATATAATCCGATAATATTAATGATAACCAAAGCTGTCAATAAGGTAGTAGCTAGAAATTTTATATTGGCAAATAGTATTCTTTGTGCAGGTCTGGTGCATTCTGCAGATTTAATTTCATTACCTGAACCTTTAACCCTGGAATATGCTTTAGACTTATCAAAAAATATTAATCCAGATCTTGCATTTCGATTAGCTGAAAAAGAAAAAATAACATCAGAAAAATCATTAACTGCTGCAGAAAATGGTTTTAATTTATCTCTGGAAGCAGATATTAATTGGGTTGACCGAACAAATGCAATATTTACAAGTACTATAGATGAACAGAAATTATCATTACGATTAACAAAATCAATATACGATTTCGGAGGAAATAAATATAAATTAAAAGCTAGTGATAAATTGTTAGATAGTAATTCATTTGAATATCAAAATGAAATATATTTGCGACAAGTAAGAATTATGGAATCCTACTTTGCTGTTTTACTTTCTGATTTACGCTTTCATCGAAATAATGAAAATATGGCAGTTGCATTCATTAGTTGGGATGATTCAAGGAAGCGCAATGAACTTGGAAAGATATCTGATTTAGAAGTTGAGAAAAAACACAGTGAGTATCAACGAGTTCGCCGTCAACGTTTTGAGAGTGAAAATAATCAAAGACAAACTCGAAATCGCCTTGCAATTTTAATGTATACAAATGGACAGTTACCGATAACTTTAGCTACGCCTGATTTATCTGACAGAATTAAAATATATCCAGATTTAGATAATTTAATTAAGAGAGCATTTGATAATAATCTGGAACTAAGAGCACTACGCAAAAAAATACAATCCGTTAGAAGCACTATTCTAGTTTTTAAATCAAAAATGAAACCTCAGATTAATTTTGAAAGTGAGGCTACTACATATTTAAACAAATATCAGGTAAATACGTTTTCTCGTGAAAACTGGAATGTTGGAATTGTATTAGATATGCCAATTTACGATAGTGGAAAAATAGATTCAGAAATTTCAAAAGTTCAAGCAGAAGTTTATCGATTGGAAACATTAATAAGACAAAAAAAAGCAATAATTCAACATGAGTTATTATCATTAAAGTTGAAATTGGATACATTACGATTTGAGCGGGATGAAGCGAATGCTTTTAACGATTATAGTGAGTTACTCTTAGATGAAAAACGTGCTCTTTATGAAATGGAAGTTAAAGCTACACTAGGTACAGCAATGGTTCAAATCTCAGATGCACAATATAATGTAGCTAAATCACTTTATGAAACTTTATTAACCTGGGCAAAAATCGATGTATTAGTGGGCGAAGAACCTGCAATAAATTTGTTTAATAAATAACATGGTATATAGATAATATTATGTTCAACTGCGGAATTTAGGTTCAAAGGTATTTTAATGCGAAAATTTAAATTGTTACCGAGAAAATTGCTATTATTAATTATCTTAATGAGTAGTATAACTATCGTTGAAGCAAAGGATATTAAAGCTAAACTTACCTGGTTTAATGTAACAAAACTATCATTCAGAGTTAATGGCATTATCGCAAATATTTTGGTTAAACCTGGGGATCATATTAAAATTAAACAAAAATTAATTTATTTAGATCAACGTGAATTTACTGATAATGTGAAATTAACAAATTCATTACAAATATCTCGTAAGAGTGATCTTAATGAAGCAAAACGTGAACTTGATCGATCTATAGAACTATTCGATCGTACTGTTTTGTCTGAGCATGAATTACAGATAGTCAAAAATGATTTTATTGTGAGTGAAACACGTTATGTTACGGCAAACATAAACTGGTTAAAATCAAAACGAGATTTGGAGTTTTCAAATATAGTCGCACCTTTTAATGCTATAGTATTGGAACTGTTTGTAAATAAATACGAAACGGTTATATCCTCATTTAAAGCAAGTCCTGCTATTGTTATAGCAGCAGCAGATAAAATAGCTGCTACATTTATGTTGAATGCCGATGATGTAAGTAAGTTAAAGGAAAATGAACTTGTTGAAGTTGAAATTAAGGGTTCAATTTATAAAGGAAAATTGTTTTTTCCTTCTTTGTTAACTACAGATACTTTATACCCCGTGAGTGCTTTAATATCGATACCATATGGCAGTGTTCGTTCAGGAATGGATGTAATTGTTAAAATTAAATAAAGCTTATCTATTAAACCAACGGTTATCTAATGCATAGTAAACTTTTTTAGGATATACAAAACTATTCCTACTACCATTATATCGAGCTAGCGCGTGGGTTAAATTGCCTTTTTCTTTTTTTAAATAATATTTTAATATAGTACATCCGAATCGTAGATTGGTTTGCATATTAAATAAATTATCATTTGTCCTTCCTATTTCTTTTAACCAAAATGGCATTATTTGCATTAATCCTATTGCACCAACTCTCGAAATTGCAAATCTATTGAAATTACTTTCAACTTGAATAATCGAAAGAATTAATTCAGGAGCCAAATCTACTCGTGTTGCTTCATAGTGAATCTGTTTTAACAGAGATATTCTTTTAGAGTGATCTGTAATGGTATTTTGCAGGCGTGTTGACATATCCATGAGCCAAACTTCAGCATCAAATCGATCATTAAAACTATCAGCACTAGCAATTGCAATTTTTAATAGTTGTCGTAACTCATCATTAGGTCTTTGTGTCGTAGATGCATTTGCATGATTGAATACAAATATTGTATTCAATAATAACCCTACTACTAGAGATAGAACTTTCATATACTAAATATAGCTCAATTTATTTGATAACACTGAGAACAAAATCAACAATTTTATCTAAAGCGATGTCTAATGAATTTGAATCAGTGCGACTTTTATATTCCACATTTTTATCTTTTAAACCTCGGTCACCTATAATAATGCGATGAGGTATACCTATTAACTCCATATCTGCAAACATAACACCAGGTCGTTCATTTCTATCATATAATAATACATCTACACCTTTATCCATGAGCGATTGGTAAAGTGTTTCTGCTGCCTTTTGAACCTCTTTAGATTTACGCATATTTAGTGGGATAATAACAATAGTGAATGGTGCTATATTAATTGGCCAAATAATTCCATTAGTATCATGGTTTTGTTCAATTGCTGCTGCAACAATTCGTGATACACCGATTCCATAACAACCCATTGTTGTTACTGTGGCTTTACCATTTTCATTCAGAACGGTTGCATTCATTTTCTTACTGTATTTTGTTCCTAATTGAAAAATATGACCTACTTCAATTCCACGTTTTATTGTTAATTTGCCATTGCCATCGGGGCTTGGATCACCATCGATAACATTACGTATATCAACACTTTTGGCTTCCATTAAATCTCTATTCCAGTTAACCCCCATTAAGTGCTTACCAGTTTCATTAGCACCGCAAATAAAGTTCGAAACAGCTAAGGCGCTCCTGTCTGCATAAATTGGGATTGATAAACCAACAGGCCCAATAGACCCCGGCTCACAGTTAGCCACTCGAGTAACATCAGCATCACTGGCTAATTCGAACGGAGAATTTACATCATCAATTTTTTCTGCTTTAATTTCATTTAAAACATGGTCGCCACGCAATACTAAAGCCACGACTGAATCATTAACACCTTTAACGAGTAATGTTTTAAGGCATTTCCTGCTTTCTACCTTCAAAAATAAACTAACTTCCTCGATGGTATTTATTCCGGGAGTATCAATAGTTGATATTTCGATAACTTTTTCAACAGGGGATTCTATTGCTAATGCTTCGGCTGTTTCAACATTTGCAGCATAATCACTGCCATTACTAAAGGCTATTGCGTCTTCACCAGATTTTGCCAAAACATGAAATTCATGTGAGCAATTACCGCCAATCGATCCTGAATCGGCTTCAACAGGGCGATAGTTAAGTCCTATTCGATCAAATATTTTACAATAAGTTGCATGCATTTTTTGATAGGTTTCGTTTAAAGAATCTTCATTTAAGTGAAATGAATAAGCATCTTTCATTAAAAATTCACGAGCACGCATAATACCAAAACGAGGACGTCGTTCATCACGAAATTTATTCTGTATCTGATAAAAATTTGCTGGTAACTGTTTGTAACTTTGAATCTCTTTTCGAATTAAATCGGTTATTACTTCTTCATGTGTTGGTCCATAACAAAATTCTCGATTATGGCGATCTTTCATGCGTAATAATTCTGGTCCATATTGTTCCCACCGCGTTGATTCCTGCCATAATTCAGCTGGTTGTACCGTAGGCATGAGCACTTCTAGAGCTCCAGCTCGATCCATTTCTTCACGTATTATATTTTCGACTTTCCTAAGTACTTTTAGTCCAAGAGGTAACCAGGTGTATAGACCAGAAGCTAATTTGCGAACCAATCCTGCACGAAGCATGAGTTGATGGCTAATAATTTCAGCATCAGCTGGTGTTTCTTTTAGTGTTGAGAGTAAATATTTTGATACGCGCATAGTATTGTTTACCGTTGTATTAGTGAAATTTGATTGTATATGGTTGTTTCTATTTAGGTAAGGTGTAAATTGCTATTTTTTAGCAGCTTGTAAGATGTATTGCACGATATAATCAATTTTAGGAATAGCTTGATTTTTTTGAAATTATTTTTTTACTTTTCCTGTAAATGTTTCTGAAGGCATAACATTTGTTCCATATTGGACCTCTTCTGTTATATATTTAATACCTTTTGGTGGAGGATTA
>JBGMQW010000086.1:0-14382 GCA_048060815.1 Thiohalomonadales bacterium
CGTAGCCGATGGATTTAGTATTACTCATACGTAACTACTTAATTTTGTTATTTAAGTTATATTTGCTTATCCCGAGTTCAGGTTAGTTAATGTAATTTATTCGTCAAGTGTTAATTTGCGCTTTAATTTTTTTAGTTAATTTAATTCATCCTTATTTTGTGATCTACGTACAGTTTTTGGAGTCACTCTAGTATATTCTCGCCCTAAATTGATTATTCAAAATTAAATATGACTTAAAAAATTTATTTTAAGTTGACAGGGAGTCTACCAATGAAAAGTATATTTTTTATATTAATTACAGCTTTCATATTTAGTGTGAATGTTAATGCAAATTCCAGAGTTAACGAACCAATAAAACCAATCCCATTAACCGTTAAATCCAATAAAGCAAAAGTTGAATTGGGTAAAAAGCTATTTTTTGAACCTAGATTATCCAAGTCAGGATTTATAAGCTGTAATTCATGCCATAACTTAAGTACTGGTGGAGCAGATAATCTACCAAGCTCAATTGGTCACAAGTGGCAACTTGGCCCAATTAATTCACCAACAGTATTAAATGCTAAATTTAATCTTGCACAGTTCTGGGATGGTCGAGCAAAAGATTTAAAAGAACAAGCGGGTGGACCAATTGCAAACCCAGGCGAAATGGCGTCAAGCCATAAGGCAGTAATTTCGGTTCTAAAATCAATGCCTGAATATGAGGAAATGTTCTTAAAAGTATATGGTACAAACAAAGTTACGCAGGATCGTATTACAGGTGCAATCGCAGCATTTGAAGAAACCTTAACTACTCCTAACTCTAAATTTGATCGTTGGTTACGAGGCGATGATAAAGTTTTAACATCAAATGAAGAGCAAGGTTACCAGTTATTTAAAAGCAAGGGTTGTATTACTTGTCATAACGGAATTGGCGTTGGTGGTGGATCGTTTCAAAAATTTGGTGTAGTTAAACCATATCGTAAAGATATGGCTAATTTAGGACGATTCAGTCAAACAAAAAAAGAATCTGATAAATTTGTATTCAAAGTTCCATTGTTGCGTAATATTGAATTAACAGCACCTTATTTTCATGATGGAAGTACCTGGGATTTAAATGAGGCTGTTGATATCATGGCTGAATTTCAACTAGGTGTAAAATTATCCAGGAATGAAAATAAAAATATAGTTGCGTTTTTGAAAACCCTAACTGGCGAACAACCAAAAATAATTTATCCAATTTTACCTCCATCGAGAAAAAACACACCAAAACCAGATAGATTAGCGAATTAAAGTAGTTTTTCTATGGTGAAGAATTTTAAGTATTCTTTTCACGTTTGTCAGATTATATGAAACTTAGTATTGACTTCAATTTTATACATAAATCTGTTGACAGATATAATTCATTAACCTAATATTTCATTATTATAACAGCGCCGATTTGAATCAGCTTGCGGGCGCATAATAAATACAGCTAAAGTGAATAATCCTGCTTTAGTGAATTCTGATGCGGGTTTTTTTATGCCCTGATATAACATAAAATAGTAAAGTATGGATGGTCACATTTAGTATTTCCATGCAGTAATGTGACATTAGGAGAATGTAATGCTTGAAAATGAAGATTATGAATTTGAGACTATCGCAGTCAGAGCAGGTCAACAACGAACTCAAGAGGGTGAACAGTCTGAACCTATCTTTCCGACATCCAGTTATGTTTTTAGTAATGCGGCAGAAGCTGAAGCACGTTTTAAAGGAGAACAAGCAGGTAATATTTATTCTCGATTTACAAATCCAACTGTTCGTACTTTTGAACAACGCCTGGCCAGATTAGAACAGGGCACACATTGTGTTGCTACTGCTTCAGGTATGTCGGCAATTTTAAGTACTTGTCTTGGCCTACTTCAGGCAGGGGATCATATTGTGTCCTCTAATGCAATTTTTGGAACAACGGTAATTTTATTTAATAAATATTTAAAGAAATTTGGTATCGATACAGATTTTGTACCATTAATTGATGTTGATGCATGGCGTAAAGCAATTAAACCATCAACGCGATTATTATTTGTTGAAACACCCTCAAATCCACTAGCGCAAATAGCCGATATTAAAGCTTTATCGAAGCTCGCACATGATAACAATTGCTTGTTAGTGGTAGATAATTGCTTGTCAACTCCAGTATTACAACAACCATTATTATTAGGAGCTGATATTGTTGTTCATTCAGCAACGAAATACATTGATGGACAAGGTCGTTGTATGGGAGGTGCCGTAATTGGTAATGAAAAAAATGTTGGAGAAGATATATTTGGTGTATTACGAACTACTGGACCAACTATGAGTCCTTTTAATGCCTGGGTCTTTTTGAAAGGGCTCGAAACATTACCTATTAGAATGAAAGCGCATAGTGAAAATGCAATGGAGCTTGCATTATGGTTAGAGAGTCATAAGGCAGTTAAAAAAGTATATTATGCCGGCCTTGAATCTCATCCGCAATACCAACTGGCTGCAGAGCAGCAATCTGCGTTTGGTGGTGTTGTTGCATTCGAAATTTATGGAGCCAAAGCTGATGCATGGACAGTGATCGATAGTACCAAATTATTATCGATAACCGCGAATCTGGGAGATGCGAAAACGACTATTACACATCCAGCAACCACAACTCATGGTCGATTAAATGAAAAGGAAAAGCAAGATTCGGGTATTACAGATTCACTCATACGAGTATCGGTAGGCCTGGAAAATATTAATGACATTAAAAAAGATTTAAATTATGGTCTACAGAAGATTTTATAAAACTAAACCCATTATATTTATTGAAATAGATAAAAATTTTAAAATTAGGGAACAAATAAACCCTTAGGATCAGAGGGTTGTTCTAATGCTTAACGTTATTAAGAACAGCAGGAATATGTTTGCGTTTTTTAGCAGTTAAATTTGATCGATAATCTCTTCTCATTGTTAATACCAAAAGGCCGGAAATTCCCATCGCTAAGCCTGAAATAAAGGAAGTCAAGGATTGCACGGATACCATTGCTAAAATACCGCCTAGTACATATATAATGGGTAAGATTTCATACACCGGTTTAGGAATCATAAACACTCCAAATAATAGCGAAACTCTTATCGAGGTTAATAACATATAGACAAATATTTCAGATTTATCAAATATAGTTTGTTTATTAACAACAGTTGTTTGATGTAAATTATTATGAATAAATTTTAATCTTATGATAAATATGATAAAAACACATAAAAAAAATATCGAAAATATTTTTCGACAATCACTTGATTTGAATTCAAGTTCACAAATTGTGTTTGAGTATGTGACTAAACTTTACTCTAACAACAAAAATATTTATGTTGTTGCTATCGGAAAGTCAGCAAGCACAATGCTTGAAGGAGCAATTAGTGGTTTAGGTAAAAAGTTTATTTCAGCTTTACATATTACAAAAGCTTCTCATATATCTGAAGTAGTCTTAAATCATCCTCTAATACAGACAATAATAGCCGGGCATCCAATTCCAACTGAAGATAGTTTGTATGCAGGTCAAAGCTTAATTAAATTGTTACTAAACTTAAAAACTGATGATCAGCTATTATTTTTAATTTCTGGTGGTACATCCTCACTGGTTGAATATTTACCAAATTCAATTTCAGGATTAATTACAATAGATGAATTGATAAAATTAAATAAATGGCTGCTCGCATCGGATAAAAGTATTATGGAAGTAAATCAAATTCGAAAAAGAGTATCGGGAATTAAGGCAGGAAGATTGCTTGATTACTTTAAATGTAGAAATGTAAATTCATTATATATTTCAGATGTTCCAGATGATAAATTAAAAAATATAGGGTCGGGATTATTAATACAGGAAGATCTTGCGTATGAAATTAAAAATCTCCCTTCCTGGATAAATAAAATTATAAAACGATCAGAAAAAATACCTGAATCCAAAATACACAATGAAAAAAAAATAAACTCATATATCATATTTTCAAATACACTATTAAGAAAAAGTTTGGTTGATGTGGCAAAGGATAATGGTTATTCAGTACATAACATGGATGACTTTATATCTGGTAATACAATAACAGAAGCTATAAGAATAGCTGAATGGCTCAAAAAGCAAAAAAGTGGAATTTATATTTGGGGCGCGGAAACACATATGACCTTACCCACCGCACCCGGTAGAGGAGGGCGGAATCAGAGTTTTGCACTCGCCATGGCCAGACAAATACAAAACATGTCAAATATAATCGTACTGCTTGCCGGTACTGATGGTAATGATGGTAATACACAAGATGCAGGTGCAATAATTGATTGTGAGACGATAAAACGGGGTGAAAACAGTGGTCTTTCAGCAACAGATTGTTTAGAAAATGCCAATGCTGGTGTATTTTTATCAGCCTCAGGAGATCTTTTAACATTAGGTGCAACAGGAACCAATGTTATGGATATTATTATGGCCTTCGTATGGGATTAAATATATATATTTTTTGATATTTGATATAATAAAGTTATGGATGGCCAAACAGAAAATCGAAATATATTTAATGAATCATATCGTTGTTTAATCGAAAATGATATTAAAATCAAGTGTGAGTTATCTAAAAATCTATATCAAGATATTAAAGATAATAAATTAAACTATGAAAATAATAATATACCGGAAAAACTTGAAACCCCCGGGTTTCCTGATAATGTAGAATTAGTTATGCCTCAAAAACTAACGCAGAGATCAGTGCATAGTAAAGAAGGACATGCTTCTTTAATACATTCAATTTGTCATATTGAGTTCAATGCAATTAATTTAGCATTAGATGCGGTATACCGCTTTCGTGATATGCCGATGCAATATTATCAAGATTGGTCGAAAGTGGCGTCAGAAGAAGCATATCACTTCATTTTATTAGAGTCACATTTAATATCCCTGGGTTATCAATATGGCGACTTTAAAGCCCATAATGGTTTATGGCGTATGGCGCTAGAGACATCACACGATCCTTTAGTTAGAATGGCATTAGTTCCCAGAGTACTGGAAGCCAGAGGACTTGATGTAACACCCGGCATAATTAAAAAATTACATTATATTAAAGACGATACCGCGATTGAAATTTTAGATATTATTTTTAATGATGAAATAGGGCATGTTGCAATTGGCACTAAGTGGTTTCACTATTTATGTAAAAAGAGAAATATCGATAAACATGATACCTTTCTGGAGTTGATGAATACGCATCTAAAAGGTAAGATTCACGGTCCGTATAATAACGATGCCAGAAAAAAAGCCGGTTTTTCTGATGCAGAATTACAATATTTACAAGGGTTATAAAGATATGACGAGAAGAAATAAATCATTATGAATACTTATGCGGATTATTTTATTAAATACGTAGTTGTGGTTTTATTAAGTTTGTTTGTAACAAGTTGCCATGATGAAAATAAAACTGTAGAAGAAAATACTGCTACAAAGCAAAGTTTAATTTCAAATAAAGTAACAAAAATAGATTTTGTTGAAGAAGAAAAGGAGGTTGATCCTTATAAAGTTCGACTAATTGTTTCACAAAATTTTTTAAGATTCGATGATGGTGAAACTTCGAGTGGGTTTATATTATATAATCGAAAAAGCAAAGTTATTTACAATGTAAATGATGATGATAAAACCATTATGGAAATTCATCCAAAAAGAAAGCCGGTGATTTCACCCATCAAATTAAAAAATAGAGATAATAAAGTAACCGAGCTTCATGATGCACCCAAAATTAATAACACAGTTCCAGTTAAATATGAGTTTTTAACAAATGATACAGTGTGTTTTGGAATTGTAGCGGTAAAAGATTTGTTACCCATGGCAACAAATGCGTTAAGAGAATTCCAGCAAGCACTTGCAGATGATAGTACATTTACCCTTGATAATATTCCAGCAGATATGCACGATGCATGTGATTTATCAATGAATACTTTTACATCAACTCGGCATTTAAAACATGGATTTCCAATTCACGTATGGAGTCCGAAAGGTTATTCTCGTTCCTTAGTGGGTTATGATGAGGATTTTAAAAATAGTGACAAGTTATTTTTGCTTCCTGAACATTACAGAAGTTTTAGTGTAGATGAATTTCGAATGGGTGCGGTGAGCCAATAAAAATTAAACAGAATTTAGTTTTTCAATATGAAATTCCGAATCTGAATAAATTAGAACTGAGCCGAATTCATACCAATCGTTCAATACAATTCTTTTAGCAGGTAACTGATTGGCTTCAAAATCATGGATTGCAGGACGATGGGTATGACCATGAATTAGGTTTTGTATCTTGTGTTTTGTAAATACATCTATAACTGTATCCAAGTTGACATCCATAATGTCTTCTGATTTTGAATTTGTTTCAGATACACTGGTATCACGTAATTGCTTTGCAATTGCAATTCGTTCTTCAGGTGCTTTTCCTAGAAAATCTTTTTGGAAAGCGGGGTTGCGTACCATTGTTCTAAATTCCTGGTACTTTATATCATCGGTACATAATGTATCGCCATGCATTAATAGTGTAGTTGTACCATATAGATCAATAATCGTTGGATCATCTATTAAAGTGACACCACTGAGTAACTCAAATTGATGTCCAAATAAAAAATCACGATTTCCACGCATAACATAAATAGGTATGTTTTTATCAGAAAGTTTTCTTAGTTCTGAAATCGAATTTTGATATTCAGGTAAAATTAAGTCATCACCAAGCCAAACTTCAAATAGATCACCAAGAATATATAATGCTTCTGATTTCGGTGCAATATTTTGTAATAAATAATGAAAAGCCTGAGTAATATCAGGCCGTTCAGTACTAAGGTGCAGGTCAGATATAAAGAGCGTTGACATGGTTTTAAAATATTAAATTAATCTTCGATCTCAACACTTTCAATGATCACGTCGGTTACCGGGACATCCTGGTGCATACCCTGATTTCCGGTTTCGACTGCTTTTATTGCATCCACAACATCCATGCCGTCAACAACTTTTCCAAAAACACAATAACCCCAACCATCAGGAGTTGATGAACGATAATTTAGAAAATCATTGTCTTTGATATTAATAAAAAATTGTGAAGAAGCCGAGTCAGGATCAGGTGTTCTCGCCATAGCCAAAGTGCCTTTAGTATTCGTTAAACCATTATCAGCTTCATTTTTAATGCATGCACGAGTTAGTTTTTCCTTTAAACCAGGCTCCATTCCACCACCTTGAACCATGAAACCATCGATAACACGATGAAAAATAGTACCATTATAAAAGCCATCTTTTGCATATGTCATAAAATTATCTGTAGTAATAGGGGCTTTGTCAGTAAATAATTCGACAGTGATGGTTCCGTGGTTGGTATTTAATTTAATCATTCTAACCTCTTTGTTACTATTTGATTATAACTTTATTGATTGTTATAGGGCTGGTTGGTACGTCCTTAGGAAAAGGTGCGACTGCACCGGTTTTAACTGCACGTATTTTATTAACAACGTCCATTCCAGTTACTACTTTGCCGAATACAGCATATCCCCAACCTCGAGGTGTAGGTGAACTGTGGTTTAAAAATGCATTATTAGACACGTTGATAAAAAATTGTGCGGTTGCAGAATCTGTTTCAAATGTTCGAGCCATTGCAACTGTGCCTATTTCATTTTTTAAACCATTGTCGGCTTCATTTTTAATAGGGTTACGAGTTTCTTTTTTCTCAAACTTGCCTGATGGTAAAATTATAAAACCACCACCTTGAATCATAAAATCTTCAATTACACGGTGAAATACGGTACCTTCATAAAAGCCGTCTTTTGCATATTGTATGAAATTTGCTACTGTTTTTGGAGCTTTGTCGGGATAAAGCTCAAGTGTCATATTACCAAAATTTGTTTCAATTACAGCTGTGATTGTTTTTGCTGTTTCAGCATAAACAAAGTTTGTTAACATTGTTGTACTGATTAAGAAGAATAATGCAAAAATTTTGAGTTGTTTTTTCATAATGGGTCTCTATTTGGGTTAGTCCTTTAGTTGCTGGATAATATCAAGCTTTGATGGATTTGTTAAAGAAGAACATGCAATTAATTAAATTTACTCGAAATTTTGTATAGTAAAGTGATATTTTGTACACTTAAGGACTTTATAATAAAATTGAAATATAAAAATGCTACATATATATAATACGCTTACACGCAAAAAAGAACAATTTATACCCATCGACAAGTACAATATACGTTTATATGTCTGTGGTATGACTACTTACGATTATTGCCACATTGGTCACGCCAGAATGTTACTGGTATTTGATGTGGTTTATCGCTACTTATGCCTGATATATGGTCAAGATCACGTGCGGTATATTCGAAATATAACCGATATTGACGATAAAATTATTTCACGGGCAAATGAAAATAATGAATCAATAGGGGATTTAACGGAGCGTTTTATTGATGCTATGCATATGGATCTTGATGCTTTAGGAATTCTACCTCCTAACGATGAACCTCGCGCAACGCAATATATGGATCAAATCATTGCAATGATTAACACATTAGTAAATAAAAAAATGGCATATCAGGGTTCAAATGGCGATGTTTATTATGATGTTAGCGCTTTTCCGTCTTATGGCAAATTATCAGGAAAAGTTCTGGACGATTTACGAGCTGGAGTGCGAGTTGATGTTGCTGAAGACAAAGATGATCCAGTAGATTTCGTTTTGTGGAAAATGGCCAAGCCCGATGAACCATATTGGGAATCCCCCTGGGGAAATGGACGCCCGGGATGGCATATTGAATGTTCTGCTATGTCAACTGAGTGCCTGGGGAATCATTTTGATATTCACGGTGGCGGTATGGATTTACAGTTTCCACATCACGAAAATGAAATAGCTCAATCAGAAGCAGCTACCGAAGAACATTTTGTTAATATCTGGATGCATAATGGCTTTGTTCGAGTTGATAATGAAAAAATGTCGAAATCATTAGATAACTTTTTTACAATCCGTGATGTATTAAAACAGTATAATCCTGAAGTTATTCGTTACTTTATACTCACTAGTCATTACCGAAATCCATTAAATTATTCTGATATACATCTGGATTCAGCTCGTTCAGCATTAACCGCATTGTATACCGCGCTTCGTGGGGTTAATTTCAATGAGATTAATAATTCAAAAAGTGACTATGACGAGGTATATTTATCGCGTTTTAAAAAAATAATGGATGATGATTTTAACACCTCTGAAGCATTGTCATTATTACATGAAATAGCAAAGCAATTGAATATCGCAATACAAAATCATACCGCCGAGGTAAGTATGCCGGTTTCGACATTGGCAGCTACTTTAAAATATTTGGCTGGATTATTAGGCTTATTGACTCAAGATGCCGAAATATTCTTAAAAGGAAAAACAAATTCTGATGAAGATTTTTCAAATGCTGATATTGAACAGCTTATAAATGATCGGATCAATGCGAAAGAAAATAAAGATTGGTCAGAAGCTGATAAAATTCGTGGAATACTGCAAGAACAAGGCATTATCCTCGAAGATAGTGTAAAAGGTACAACCTGGCGCAGGTTGAAGTAAATAAGGAATTTGTATATTGTTGGAACTTTCTGCCTATTAAATGTTCTATTTAACTAATTACGGACTATATATACACTTAATGGAATAATTCAGGAACATAACAATAAAGTTCAGTATTCTAATTTTAAAATACGTGGGTTATACATGAATTATACAAAAACGAAAAATATATCGAGTCTTATAGTTACGTCCGTGTTTTTTTTCTTTACCATGACCGAAGTTTCGGCTGAGAGCATGAAAGAAGATAATGTACATGTTCGTAAATGGAATAATTTTGCTACTGATCTTTATGAACTTCATAAAAAACAAACAGCCAACAAAAAAATCACTTTAAAATCAAAAAAAGGTGGTTATGCTACAAATAAAGAATTTTATTTAGAAAAGGAATATTTTGATGAACAAGGTAAATTGTTAAGCAGAATAGCCTGGGAATTAGAAAATCCAGAGAATATTCATGTTATCGAAGTTTTTATTTACAACAAGGATGATAAAGTCATTCGTGACTATTCAGCTGCATTTCTACCAGAATATCGAAATGCTCCAGTTCAAACATTAATAAGTCTTCATCAATATAATAAGGGTTTACATGCTTTTCGTAGTTTTGACGCATCAGGAGATCGAATTTTAGAACGTTGTGAAGGAAAATATAACGGTAAGGAAATTTCTTTTATGTTAGATGAAGATGAACTGTATGAATTAATGGGCGATAAAAAAGGATTTATGTACTCACAAGACTATAAACTGTGCTTAGATAATTTACAAGAAGACTTAGGGAAATATTTAAGCCCCGAATAAGTAAATTATGACTAAAATTTATTTTCATTATTGTTATTTTTCATCTCTTTTTCGGCAATATCAACAGTATTCTGAAGTAATGTTGCAACTGTCATCGGACCTACACCACCGGGAACCGGCGTTATCCAACTCGCACGTTGTTCCGCATTTTTAAAGTCAACATCACCTACTAATGAACCATTTTCAAGACGGTTAATGCCAACATCGATCACAATAGCACCTGGTTTAATCCACTCTGACGGAAATAGATTTGGTTTTCCAACACAAACTACCAAAATATCAGCTAACTTGATATGTTGTTTTAGATTAGTAGTAAATCGATGAGTTATAGTGACAGTACAAGCTGCGAGTAATAGTTCAAGTGACATCGGTCGACCTACGTTATTAGATGCACCAACTACAACCGCATGTTTCCCTGCTATTTTTTCACCGGTAGATTCAAGTAAAGTCATAATGCCACGGGGTGTACAAGGCCGAAGATTTGGCATTCTAATTACTAATCTACCAATATTATAGGGGTGGAATCCGTCAACATCTTTGTTGAAATTAATAGTTTCAATAATGGTGTCACTATTGATTTGATCAGGTAAAGGTAGCTGAACTAATATTCCATGCACATTGTCGTCACTATTAAGTTTATTAATCAGTTCTACTAATTTTCGTTGAGTTGTATTTGCTGGTAAATCATATGAAAAAGACTTGATACCAACTTCTTCGCAAGCCTTTCTTTTACTCTTTACATAAACTTGTGATGCTGGATCAGCTCCAACCAGAATAACAGCTAATCCTGGAGTTTTACAACCTTCTGATATTAAATTCGAAATACGATCTTTGAGATTTTTACGTAGTTCAGTTGCGATGGATTTGCCGTTGATTATTTTAGCTGTCATTAGTTGGTTCTTTAATTTTTAAAATGTACCTCGGGATATGATCGCATGACCTTGGCAATTCTCCAAGCAGGTATTTCTGTATTTAAATGGGATGATTTCGAGTGAATTATACTATAACATTGACCTTCCGTGATTAGCCGCGTATTATCGGCCAGCTAATCATATTGGATATGACGGGGCATAGCGCAGTCTGGTAGCGCGCCTGCTTTGGGAGCAGGATGTCGGGAGTTCGAATCTCTCTGCCCCGACCAAAATTTAGTTTATTTCGTATTAAGTCTGCCTCACATTGTATATTGTATACGAAAAAACCGGGATTCGAACTCCCGATAATTGTAATAGGCAGTTCGACGGGCATTCACGATGCGATGAACGCATGAATGAAGTGAGTGCCTCCAAAATGTCAGGCGTAGTCGAATGTGAAAAGATTGAAATTTTGCGCCTGTAGCTCATCTGGATAGAGCATCGGCCTTCTAAGCCGAGGGTAACAGGTTCGAGTCCTGTCAGGCGCACCAGATTGGATCTTAAAGTGTTTATGGTGAGCGTAGCTCAGTCGGTAGAGCCCCGGATTGTGATTCCGGTCGTCGAGGGTTCGAGCCCCTTCGTTCACCCCATTATCGTATCTGTACAGCAGTAAAAAGCCAATTTTGGTTTTACCTAAGGAAGCCAGTGCAGTTTTTTAAAGTCAATATTTTACAACCACTGTTGGAAAGTTCACGTGATTTACTACCGGTAATATCCGTGATACTTTTTTTTCAAATTTTTATCCTCAAGCAAGCTATACCAAATTTACCGCAATTAATCGCTGGTTTTGCGTTTGTATTAATTGGATTGTCGTTGTTTATCAAAGGGTTGAATATGGGACTGTTCCCGATTGGTGAGCAGTTGGCTTATGCTTTTGCACGCAAGGGAAGTTTGTTCTGGTTGCTCCTGTTTGCTTTTTTATTAGGTTTTTCAACCACCATTGCGGAACCTGCACTTATTATTATTTGTAAAAAAGCAGCGGAAATTGCAGCAAGTGAGAATATTATATCGAGTGATAAAATAGCTTTGAATAACTACGCCACCGGATTACGATTAACCGTTGCTTTTTCTGTTGGTTTTGCGATTGTTGTTGGTGTATTACGAATACTAAAAGCATGGTCATTACCGAAATTAATTATTGTAGGTTATATCGGAGTAGTGGTTATGACTTATTTTGCACCTCCAGAAATTATAGGTATTGCTTATGATTCCGGTGGAGTAACAACATCAACCATTACCGTACCGCTCGTCACAGCGCTGGGTGTCGGACTCGCCTCGAGTATTAAAGGACGAAACCCAATGCTGGACGGATTTGGTTTGATTGCGCTTTCATCATTAATGCCGATAATATTTGTAATGATATACGGACTGTTGTATTAAAAAATGACATACACACAACAATTATTATCAGTTTTTATAACAACCCTGGGAGATATTTTTCCAATAGTCGCGGTTATTTTTGGATTTCAATTTTTAGTGATTCGCAAAAAACCGGTTAATTTTAAAAAAATTTTAGCAGGTTTTGTGTATGTAATATTTGGACTAACTTTTTTTCTGGTTGGCCTGGAGAATGGTTTATTTCCACTAGGTGAGTTAATGGCAAAGCAACTAACCGATCCAGGTTTTATTTATGGTGACATTAGTCGCACAGCAGAAACTTTTCACTGGACAGATTATAAATGGGTTTATTTATTTGCAGCGACAATTGGATTCTCAACTACAATAGCTGAACCGTCATTAATGGCCGTTGCCATTAAAGCTCAGGATGTATCGGGTGGTGCGATTCATGCCTGGGGATTAAGAATGGCCGTAGCGTTTGGAGTGGCAGTAGGTGTTGCGTTAGGAACCTATCGTATTGTAATGGGTTATCCGCTTTATTATTTTATTGTTTCAGGTTACGTGATAGTAATGTTACAAACTATTGTGGCACCAAAAATGATTATTGGTCTGGCGTATGATTCCGGTGGCGTTACAACATCAACTGTAACTGTTCCTTTAGTCGCGGCACTTGGTTTAGGTCTGGCTTCAACAATACCGGGGCGCTCTGCTGTGCTTGATGGATTTGGTTTAATTGCATTTGCCAGTTTGTTTCCAATTATTACTGTCCTGGCTTATGCACAAATATCTTTTTTATGGAATAAAAAATGAAATATTTTTGGTGTTTTATTATTACTATTTTAAATGTATAAAAGGAGCTTGTAATGCACTTTAAATTAATCATAGCGTTAACTGAAGATGATAAAACAGATGCTGTTATGGATGCCGCGAGAAAGTGTGGCGCAACCGGGGCAACGGTCATAAATCATGCTCGAGGTGAAGGCATGAAAGAAACAAAAACTTTTTTTGGCTTATCTGTAGAAACACAACGGGATATGATTTTATTTTTAGTCGAAGAGCATATGTCGCGGATGATACTGGAAACAATTGCGAGTGTTGGTGAATTTGATAGTAAACCGGGAACCGGTATTGCGTTTCAAATCGATGTTGAAGATGCTGTTGGTGTTGCACATCAAGTTGAAAAATTAACTGAAATGGTTGAGGAAAAAATATGAAGGAACCAAAGATAGTCAAAGTTCGCGATGTAATGAAAAGCAAGTTTGATCTGGTTGATGGAATGACGACAATACAAAATGCTTTGGAGAAAATGGAGTATATAGAAACTAAATGTTTGGTTGTGAATAAGCGTAATGCTGATGATGAATACGGTTTATTGTTAATTTCTGATATCGCACGTAAAGTACTAGCAGAAAATAGATCTGTTGAACGAACAAATGTATATGAAATTATGGCAAAGCCAGTTTTGACGGTTTCGCCAGAAATGAATATCCGATATTGTGCAAGACTATTTCAACAATTTGATTTATCAAGAGCACCAGTCGTTGAAAATGAAAAAATTATTGGAATTATCAGTTTTACTGATATGGTTTTAAAAGGTTTGCAAAAAATTAATGAATAAATATTTTATGTGTCTAATATTTCTTCGTAGATTAGTATGTGATGATTCCTAATCTTCCTTTGTAAGGTTATACTGCAGAATCTAGAATAGCGTAGTTAAATAATGGGCCGTTAGCTCAGTTGGTAGAGCAGAAGACTCTTAATCTTTTGGTCCACG
>JBGMQW010000087.1:0-14242 GCA_048060815.1 Thiohalomonadales bacterium
TAATACCTTACGAAAAATCTTTATTTATAACCATAGCTGTAAAAACTGGATTTTTCATTTAAACTTAAAAAGGAAAAAAATTTATTAAAATTTTATTATTTTATATGTGGCTATTTTAAAAACAGGCTGTTAGCGTTAAGGAATTGATTTTCTTATCTAAATGGTTAATTTTTGATCTGAAATGATTAAAATAAGCTCAAAAATGGTGTATTACTATAAATACAAATTTATCCTGTTAATCTTGGCTTAAGGTATATTGCTTACACTTTAATTATTGTTAAGTGAATATAAATTAATTCGACATAATTAAATTGTATTAAGCACTAACATAAATTTTATATATCCAGATTAAGGTATAAATGAAATAAATGATTCACTTTGTTGATAAAGCGATACATAATATAGTTAACGATTATCAACTATTTGTTAAATTGATTATCTCAAGGCATTGATAATTAAATGTGTAGACTGAAATTATATAAAATAATTAAGAGTATTTCAGTTGAGTTCGTTTAATAATGTTTAACATGTACCCCCCTTACACATGGAAGACACAAAATGATTGGACAAAGAATTAAGATAGCACGTGAGAAAAATGGAATAAATAAGGCTGAATTAGCACGACGAGTCGAAGTATCCAGAGCCTCTGTTTCATTATGGGAAGATGGTGGAAATATCACTATCGATAACATTAAAAAAGTTTCTGATGCATTAAAGGTCACGCCACAGTGGCTGCAATATGGCATTAGCGAAAATGAGAGAATTGATATTAATGATCTCGCTCAATGTCTTACCACTGTATTAAATGCGGCTGATGAAATAGAGAAGGACTTATCTGAAACTGAAACTGCGAAAGTTGCGGTGACCTTATACGAAGAACGATGCCGTGGTGTTGAACGTGATCATGATAGCTTGGCTGAATTGATCAAGAAACCAAGAATTCTGGGTGAAGAAAGTGAGCATGAGCTCTATGAGCAGTAGTAAACGCTTCTAGCAGTTATTTTAAGGTATTATTAGTATCTGTATTAAAACCCACAAAATTAATAGTTATGTGGGTTTTAGCCTACTTTATTATGAAAAGCGTTTATTAAATGTATTTAATTCTCGCATATATAATATAAGCGCAGCTTCGGCCTCAGGTTTAGACTCAAATGGTCCTTCATCGGGTTCATCGCGACATGCAAAGTACCAGTCTGTATCAATATTAAAAAATCGACCTACACGAAATGGGATATTGTTGCCTTCTTCACCGTTACGATGTTTATTCATGACTAACCTCATCTACTTGTTAAGTGTGATTTGAATCACAATATTAATCAGTAATAGCTCAATCGACCATCCGAAATTAAACTTTAATTTCGTTAATTCATTGATTTATATGAGGTTAATTGCGTATAGTACAAGTAAACATATGTTAAAAATTTACTAACTAGAACAATTTATGCGGGCTTTACGAAGCCAGGATTAATCCCTTCAAGGTTGTAACATCTTTTAAATATACAGTTAAAGCATCATTTGCTTCGTCTTTGTTTTGGAATGGGCCTATGTTAGATTGTTCACGGCTTGAAAAATACCATTTTGAATCAACATTATAAAATCGTCCACTGCGAAAAGGGATATTCCCTGATTCACCGGTTCTACTATCGATAACCATTTGCTTACTCCTTATAATGAGGTTGTGTGGTGATAGTAAGGTATTATTTACTCTAATTTAGTTAATTCAGACCAACGGCCACTTTTAGCCGCTTAATGTGTTTATTGTAGTACTAATTTTAATAAATTTATGTGTAATATCAATGTGGAATCAATATGACTACAGAATTACGAGAATTACAAAAAGACCAAACTCCCGATCCAGTTAGCCTTTATGAAGCAATACGTTATTGGTTAAAATTGGGATTTATCAGTTTTGGTGGACCCGCTGGACAGATTAGTATGATGCACCAGGAATTAGTTGAGAAACGTCGCTGGATATCAGAACATCGTTTTCTACATGCGCTAAATTATACCATGGTGTTACCCGGACCGGAGGCACAGCAATTAGCGACTTATATAGGTTGGTTAATGCACGGCACGTTTGGTGGTATTATTGCAGGTAGTTTGTTTGTCTTACCGTCATTGTTAATTTTAAGCTTATTAACCTGGATCTATCTGGTGTTCGGTGATGTTAGTGCGGTAGCAGGCGTGTTGTATGGAATTAAGCCTGCTGTTACCGCTATTGTCGTGTTTGCAGCATATCGAATTGGCTCACGCGCACTTAAAAATTCTGTGTTGTGGGGAATGGCCGGTTTAGCTTTTATAGCAATTTTTTTCTATAAAATACCGTTCCCGTATATTGTTCTTGCTGCAGGAGTAATTGGTTTTGTTGGATCAAAATTCGCTCCTTCAAAATTTGTAGCTGGAGGTGGACACGGTGCCAGTAATAAAGAATTTGGTCGAGCAATTATTGATGACGATACACCCGCACCAAAACATGCAAAATTTAATCTAGTTCGTTTTATTGTCTATAGTACAATTGGTTTATTATTATGGGTATTAGTTTGGTTTGGTTTGACCGGCGAGCTAAAAATAATGAGTGAATTCTTTACCAAAGCAGCATTAGTGACTTTTGGTGGTGCTTACGCTGTTTTACCCTATGTTTATCAAGGTGGTGTTGATCAATATTCCTGGTTAACCGCAACACAAATGATCGATGGTTTAGCTTTGGGTGAAACCACTCCAGGGCCACTTATCATGATTGTGTCATTTGTTGGTTTTGTTGGTGCCTGGACAAAAGAAATTTTTGGAGCCGAAACACTTTTTCTGGCTGGTTTTGCTGGAGCATCTGTTGCAACGTATTTCACATTTTTGCCCTCATTCTTGTTTATTTTATTAGGTGGTCCTTTGGTTGAAGCAACCCGCAACGATTTAAAATTTACTGCACCATTAACTGGAATTACAGCAGCAGTAGTAGGAGTGATTTTAAATTTAGCAATGTTTTTTGCGTATCATGTAATGTGGCCAGATGGCATGGGTGAGAATTTTGAAAATATAGCTACCGTGGAGTGGTTTGCTGTCGTTGTTACCATCGCATCATTTGTGGCATTGTTTCGATATAAGGTTGGTATGATGACCCTAATCGCAGTAACCGGTGGGATAGGACTTTTATATTCTTTACTCTAGAATAAAAGCGAACTAACCTGAACTCGCAATTACTTATTCCTATACGCCTAATTTGATCAAACTTGTGAACAAAATATCAATTTGAATGTCCATTAATCAGTACAGTCTTTCAGAATTGCACTATACATTTAAGTATAACTGAGAAATATAGATGGACTTATCAAATAAAAAAAAATCATTACAGGAAATTTGGAATAATTCAGCATTAGCAGGGGTAAATTCGAGCTATTTAGAAGAATTATATGAACAATTTCTGATAAATCCAGGAACGCTGACGGCTCAATGGCGTACATATTTTGAGCGTATGCAAAATAATAATGAAGTTAAAATTGATGTTTCCCACCGGAAAATTCGACGAGAATTTATTGAAAGCTTTAAATGTTACCCAAGGAGACAGACAAGCTATAAAAGTACTACCCAACAGGATTTTAACAAGCAAAATTCGGTTTCTGAAACGCATCCCGATCAGATAAAAGTATTACAATTTATTAATGCTTATCGTTTTTTAGGGCATCAAATTGCCAGGACAAATCCGTTTCCTCGAACTAGTGAAAATTCGGTTGATGAGTTGACATTAGAGTATTATCAATTTACCGGTGATACCCTGGAACAAATTTTTGAGACAGGTTCATTAGTCGGTGCGAGCAGACTTAAATTAAGAAAAATTATAGAAATATTACAATCGACCTATACGGGTTCTGTAGGTGCAGAGTATATGCATCTATTAAATATTCAGGAAAAACGCTGGATACAACAATATCTGGAATCCCGACAAGGAAAGTTATCTTTTAACAAAGAAACTAAAATTGAATTATTAAGAAATTTAATTGCAGCCGAAGGTTTAGAACAATATTTACATACAAAATACGCTGGTCAAAAACGATTTTCTCTGGAAGGCAGTGAAAGTTTAATTCCATCATTAAAAGGACTTATTAAACGCGGTGGCACCGAGTTTCATATAGAAGAGATGGCAATTGGTATGGCTCATCGTGGTCGTATTAATGTGTTGATTAATATCATGGGCAAAACACCTTCTGATCTATTTATGGAATTCGAAGGTAAATCAGTTAATAAATTAGGTACAGGTGATGTAAAGTATCACATGGGTTTTTCAGCTGATTTGGATACCGGTAATGGTCCAGTTCATGTCGCGCTGGCATTTAATCCATCACATCTTGAAATTATTGCTCCCGTAGTTGAAGGTTCAGTCCGGGCACGACAAGATCGCAGGCGTGATAAAGAAGGCAAGCATGTAATTCCGATTGTGATACATGGCGATGCTGCTTTTACCGGACAAGGAGTGGTGATGGAAACATTTAACATGTCCCAGTCCAGAGGATATTCAACAAAAGGAACCATTCATATTGTTGTTAACAACCAAATAGGTTTTACCACCAGCAAACAGGAAGATGCACGTTCAACAATGTATTGCACCGATGTTGCTAAAATGGTGAATGCACCAATATTGCATGTTAATGGTGATGATCCGGAAGCGGTATTATTTATCTCACAACTTGCTCTTGATTATAGAATGGCATTCTCAAAAGATATTGTCATCGATATAGTTTGTTATCGTCGTCATGGTCATAGCGAAGCCGATGAACCGATGGTGACACAACCACAAATGTATAAAACCATTCGTAACATGACTACAACGTTATCACTATATGCTAATAAATTAATAGCAGATGGAGTTATAACAGAAAATTTATTTAACCAATATAAAGCCGATTATCGCGAAAGTCTGGATAAAGGTAAGTCTCTGGTTAACAAATACCAATATGACAAAAATATAACTTACCCGTATATTTCAGATTGGAGTGAATTCAAAAAATGTGATTCAAATTTTCCTTTTAATACGGATGTACAAACTAAAGTTGATAAATCCACATTACAATATTGTTATAAACGTATAAATAACTTACCAGAGGGATTTGAATTACACCGCAATGTAAAAAAAATATTAGCTGCACGTGATAAAATGGCACATGGCGAAACAGCTGTTGATTGGGGATTTGCAGAAACAATGGCATATGCAACATTGTTAAATGATGGATATTCAATTCGATTATCTGGTCAGGATAGTGGCCGAGGTACTTTTTTTCATCGACATGCAATATTGCATAATCAAAAAGATACCAGTGTGCATATTCCGTTACGAAATTTAAACACAGAGAAAGTCACTTTTCTGGTTAGTAATTCATTATTATCAGAAGAAGCAGTGTTGGCTTTTGAGTATGGTTATGCTACAACCGATCCAAAAACCATGGTGATTTGGGAAGCCCAGTTTGGTGATTTTGCTAATAACGCGCAAGTTGTTATTGATCAGTTTATTTGTGCCGGTGAACAAAAATGGAACAGGTTGTGTGGTTTGGTTATGTTATTACCACATGGCTTTGAAGGACAGGGACCAGAACATTCTTCTGCTCGACTAGAACGCTATTTACAGTTATGTGCACAACATAATATCCAAGTGTGCGTTCCAAGTAATGCTTCACAAATTTTCCATTTGTTACGACGACAAATGTTATTAAGGTGTCGTCGACCATTAATCATTATGTCACCCAAAAGTTTATTACGCTTACCAGCAGCAATGAGTGATGTCTCCAAATTATCAGAGAACGAGTTTCAAACTGTAATCCCCGATGTTAAGACAGATAATACAGACGACATAACGCGAGTCATTTTTTGTAGTGGTAAAATTTATTATGCATTAAATAAAGCTAGAGAAAAACTAAACAGAGTAGATATAGCTATAATTCGAATTGAACAACTATACCCATTTCCAACAACACAAGTCGAAGATGAAATGAGCCGGTATTTGAATGTTATGAAATTCATTTGGTGCCAGGAAGAACCGATGAACCAGGGAGCCTGGTATTCCAGTCAACATCATATTCGCCATGCAATAGGTAAAAAGAAATATCTGGAATATGCCGGTCGACCTCTTTTAGCAGCAGCTGCAGTTGGAAATATTAATATCCATAAAGAACAGGAAACCAGACTAATTGCAGATGCTTTTGGTACGGTGTAAAATTATCACACAGCTTGGTAATAGAGGTTTACAATGAGTGAGAACATAGTTGTTCCAGTTTTTCCGGAATCCATTAATGATGGATTGTTATCTGCGTTGCATAAAAAAGTAGGTGAATATGTTGATGTAGGTGATATTATTGCTGATATTGAAACAGACAAAGTTTTATTCGAGGTGCCAAGCCCGGTAGCTGGAGTAATTGAAGAACTATTAGAAAATGAAGGCGCGACGGTAATTTCAGGACAAGTCATCGCAAAAGTTAACAGTCAACCGCGTGACGAGTCAACTTCATTGACAAAACAGGATAAAAATATTTCAGAAAAAAGTGAAATAATTTCATCACCATCAGCAGAAAAAATGATTACTGAAAATAAAATAGATGTTACACAAATTGATGGTACAGGAAAGGATGGGCGTATTTTAAAAGAAGATGTAATGTCTTATATTGAAAATACAACAGAAGCATTATCACCATTACTATCATCTTCTGAATCAAATAAGTCAGAAATCGATATTGTTGGAGAACGCTACCAAAAACGGGTTCCCATGTCACGGCTCCGTTCACGTATCGCAGAGCGATTATTAGAAGCACAACACAATGCTGCAATTCTAACAACATTTAACGAAGTAAACATGCAAGCGATTGTTGAACTTAGAAGTAAATATGGTTCACAGTTTGAAAAAACGCATCGCGTACGTTTAGGTTTTATGTCCTTTTTTATTAAGGCAGCAGTTGAAGCATTAAAACAATTTCCTGAGGTCAATGCTTCATCGGAAGGAAATGATATTATTTATCATGGTTTTGTTGATATGGGCGTTGCCATAGGTTCACCACGTGGTCTGGTTGTACCGATTATTCGAGATGTTGATACATTAAGTGTGGCCAATATTGAACAAAAAATTATGGACTTCAGTGAACGTGCTAAAACTGGAAAATTAACGTTAGATGAAATTACCGGTGGTACTTTTACAATAACAAATGGGGGAGTATTTGGCTCAATGTTATCAACACCAATATTAAATCCCCCTCAAAGTGGTATTTTAGGAATGCACAAAATAGAAAAAAGAGCTGTGGTAGAAAATGATCAAATCGTCATTCGACCGATGATGTATCTGGCATTTTCTTATGATCATAGAATTATTGATGGCCGTGAAGCAGTAAAATTTCTGGTAACTATAAAAGAAGAGTTGGAAGATCCAGCCAGAATCTTGTTAGAAATATAAATGGAAAATTATGACGTAATAATAATCGGAGCAGGGCCGGCAGGATATGTTGCCGCAATTCGTTGTGCCCAGCTTGGGAAAACGACTGCCATCATCGATAATAGTAAATCACTTGGTGGTACTTGCCTGAACGTCGGTTGTATTCCGTCAAAGGCACTCCTGGAATCATCCGAGATGTATTCTTTATCGCAAAATGAATTACAACAACACGGTATCAATGTCGAACAAGTGTCACTGGATTTATCCGTGACAATGAATCGCAAACAAAAAATTGTTAACGAATTAACGAGCGGAATCGCAATGTTAATGAAAAGCAATGGTATAACTGTCTACCAGGGTATTGCAACTTTAGAATCTGAAAATCAGGTGATAATTCAGCTTCAAGAAAATAAAAAAGAAAAAATAAAAGCGGTTAATATAATATTGGCACCTGGCTCAAAACCATCAGCTTTAAAAGCTACTACTGTTGATAATAAAAATATTGTTGATTCAACTGGTGCATTAGACTTTGAAAGCATACCAAAGACATTAGCAGTCATTGGTGCAGGTGTTATTGGTTTAGAGCTTGGTAGTGTCTGGTTACGTTATGGTAGTAAAGTAATGGTTTATGAATTCCTGGATTCATTATTACCGAGTGCAGATAAGGACATCGCAAAACAGGCAAATAGATTACTCAAAAAACAAGGTTTGACTTTTAATTTTAGTACCGAAGTGATAAAAACTAAATTAAAAAACAACATGGTTGAATTAACTTATAAAAATTCCAAAGGTGAGTTTACAGAAATTTTTGAAAAAGTACTGGTAGCAACCGGACGCGTACCTAACACTAATAATCTATGTGCAAGTAATGTAGATTTAAAATATGATAATAAAGGTTTCATTGAAGTAAATGCTCAGTGTGAAACTAGCATTAACAATGTTTATGCAATAGGTGATGCTGTGCGTGGCCCGATGTTGGCGCATAAATCGTCAGAAGAAGGTATTATGGTAGCCGAATTAATCGCAGGTAATTACGCTAAAGTTAATTACGATATTATTCCTTATGTGATTTATACCAATCCGGAAATTGCCTGGTGTGGAAAAACCGAACAACAATTAAAAGAAAGTGAAATCAATTTTAATGTTGGCTCATTCCGTTTTGTTGCAAATGCTCGGGCAAAAGCATCAGCTCAAATAAACGGTTTAATAAAAATTTTAACCGACTCAAAAACTGATCGTATTTTAGGTGTACACATGATTGGTCCACAAGTATCCGAAATTATAATGCAAGCTGTAATTGCAATGGAATTCAAAGCAAGTAGTGAGGATCTCGCTCTTACCATATTCGCACATCCGGGTTTATCTGAAGTGTTACACGAGGCGGCTTTAGATGTAACCGGAAATTCAATACATAAAGTAAAATCTAGTCATACTCCTTCCCAGGATCCCTGATGGTACACTATTATTGTTTTAATTACCTATGTACACTGACATGATATCATAACAATAAATCAGCCAAAGTTTCAGAGAATTAAAAATGCGAGAAGTAGACATTACATTAGAGCCAGTAGAACTCTATAAAATATTAAAGTTCGAAGGTCTGGTGTCCAGTGGTGGTGAAGCTAAATCTGTCATTGCAGAAGGTAAGGTATTGTTAAACGGTAATATTGAAACCAGAAAACGGAAAAAAATAATTTCGGGCGATATTATTGAGTTTAATAAAGAAAAAATATGTATTAAATTTGTCAAAAAATAATTATGAAAAATAATGATATACTCCGGCGTCTTCGCTATATCTTCGATTTCAATGATTCAAAAATGATTTCTGTTTTTGGTTTGGCAGATCTAACTGTCACACGAGCAGAAATCAGTGACTGGTTAAAAAAAGAGGATGATCCTGCTTTTCAAAAATGCAACGATGCTCAGCTCGCTATTTTCCTGGATGGTCTGATTAATGATAAACGGGGCAAGAAAGACGGGAAACAACCAGTACCAGAGAAACGTTTAAATAATAATAAGATTTTTACGAAATTAAAAATCGCCTTAAATTTGAAAGCTACAGATGTAATCGATATTTTATGCCTGGCTGATTTTCGAATAAGCAAATCTGAATTAAGTGCATTTTTTAGAAAACCCGGGCATAAAAATTATGTCGACTGTAAAGATCAAATCTTACGGCTTTTTTTAAAAGGTTTGGAACATAAGTATCGTGATCAATCTGAATCGGACACAGGATTTAAATGGAAGAAATAAAAGTGACTAAAGGTAAGAAATACACCTATAGAGTTGTACAAAAAAATAATGTCTGGGTAACCGAAATTATACGTCGAGTAACCTCGAAAAAATTTCATGTTTCAAAAAGCAAGGATGGTTTTACTTCTGAATCCGATGCTCAAAACTGGGGTAAACAAGAAATTAAGTCATTCATACAAAGCCTGAATGAACGGAATAAACGAAATTATAAATAAAATTCTTTTAAGTAAATATATCGTTTAAATATTAAAAAACGATTTGTTTACACGTAACATGTACCTATAGTTATTAACATAATCTAATTACACAGACATGTATGCATTTATCCTTCTGGATCCGGTCTAAGATTACTGACCATAATTCAATAAATTCGATTTTTGTATGCTATTTTCATCATAAAGTTTTTAACAAAAAGCGTTTAAAGTTTATATACAGCCATTTTAAACTCAAAGTGGGTTTGCTAAAGCCAATTAATAAATAGAAAGTCATTAAAATGTGAAGAACCGCACAAAAATAAATTTCTAATTTATTACACTGGAAGCGTGAAAACGAACTTCCCTATAATTAACCAGTATAAGATTATAATTATATTGAATGTGTTAAGTGATTAAGGGAACAAGTCCAAATTGATGTTAAAAGGAATTTTATGTAGCTTATGAATATTTTAATCTATAGTGATTTACATGTTGAATCTGATAATTTCCAGCCACCAGTAAATAAAGTGGACACCGTCGTTCTAGCAGGTGACATTGGCGAAGGTTTTAAAGGCTTGAGTTGGGCTGCTAAATATTTTCCAGACACTCCCGTAGTATATGTTCCTGGTAACCTGGAATTTTATTATCACGATTTGGACATAATTGATGAATTAAAGGCACGAGCACCATCAAATATTCATGTACTTCATAATAATATAGCAATAATTAATGGTGTACGATTTTTAGGTTCTATTTTGTGGACAGATTTTGAATTAAATGGGTCACAATGTAAATATGAGAGTATGCAAGCAGCTCAAGATCGTATGAGTGACTTTCGTGCGATTAAATATGATGGCTGGCCTTTTGAGCCTGAGGCTTCCTTATTACTACATCAACAAAGCCGTGATTGGCTAACCAGAGCACTGGAGATCCCTTATGATGGACATACAATAGTGGTTACCCATCATGCTCCATCTCGAAAATCGACTCACCCACGATATCAGGATAATATTCTAAATCCTGCATTTGCGAGTGATCTTGAATCATTAATGGATGAAAAACGAGTACAGTACTGGATTCACGGCCATACTCACGATAATTTTGATTATGAAGTTAATGGCACACGTGTTTTATGTAATTCCAGAGGTTATTTGTCCGATTGTGATTCAATAAACACCCGATCTCAGAGTTTTAATCATGATCAAACAATTAATCTTAATAATGATTATTTTTATCAATCAAGCATGAATTGACATAGTGTTGATTTTTTAGTCCGTACAAATAAAATTAACTATATTTGTAACGACATTCTGGTCACGTAATATTCTCATGTGACCCAGGTTCTCGGTTATTAATAATTGTGAACCTGACCATAGTTTATTTAACTCTTTTGCATGTTTAAGCGGGATCTCGCGGTCGTGCTTATCATGCACAATTAATCCAGGTATCGTTAGGTGTCTGACATTATTGTTAGCTGATATGTAGTTAAATATATTTTCACCAAATCTGCGTTTTATACGTTGATGTAAGTTTTCTTTGCTTTTCTCCTTAATTCCAAGCACCGTACAAAATCCTGTAATTAAATAATTAGCATGCATTGGTGAACTAATTGCGACAGCTTTACGGATGTTTATTCCATCACGAGCGACTCGAGCCATTACCATCGCACCAAATGAGTGACCAATTATAGTGTCTATCGGACCTATTGATTTTGAAATTGCAGTAACTACGTCAGCAATATGCAGTAAATTACTTTCTTTTCCAGGGCTTCGCCCATGACCAGGGGCATCAAAACTGATTACTTGAAAACCTTGTAATAATAGTGGATTTACGAAATAGCCTAATTGTAAACCACGGCCATTCCAGCCATGAATTAATAACACTCTTGGCGCATCTTTTTGTTTTTGGTGCCATTGGTATAATTTGATCGGTCCATATTGATGTGTCAGGTTGGAAATAACTGCAGATTCCATCCATTGCTTTTCTCGTAAAGGCTCCGGGAATCGACGTGTTGATAACCATAAACGCACTGCCCACCAACCCGCAATTCGGGGGTTAATATACTCAAGTATCAAAAATAGTGCTTTCATTATTATAATACTTATCTTTTGCCTGGTTTTTCTTTTAGTTTGCTCTTTAAGTAAGTTGGTACTAACTAACTTTATTGAATTTGATTTTTTTGGCGACCCAGTCTGGCTATTATTCATCTATTAAACCCAACTCAAGTTTTATTTGAGTAACAGTAGTTTCAAAAATATCAACAAATTCACCATTTACCATCATTGATGCTCCATGAAGTGCAGCTAAAATAAGTATAGATTTGTTTTCCGGGCTACCATCAAACTTGAAGACAGATGTTTTCCTGCCAGCGGTCAATATTTGAGTAAACCAGGATCTAATGTCTTTACTTAAAATTTGCGTTAGTTTTTGCATATTTTCAGGGAAAACAGAGTAATTTGCTTCTAGTACAGCAAGTGGACAAATAGCATTTTGTTTTTTTATAAAACTTCGTGAAATTGCGATGTAGGCTTCAAATAATTTCTCGTACTGATGGGTATATTGGAGTTCATTATAGGCCAACCATGAGCCAAATTGGCTCTGGTAGCATTGAATCATTGCTACACCTAAATCTGCTTTTGTCGGAAAGTGATAATGTATTGCTGCATTTCGAATTCCAAGCTGTTTTGAGATATGGCTATAACTAAAACCGTTATAGCCACGTTCTTGAAGTACAATACTAGTAAATTCGAGAATTTTGTCTTTAGTTGATGTTGGATTTGACATTTGCTAAACTTACTTACTCATTAGTAAGTTGTCAAGTGTGGTTCATTTTCCAATAGAATTTCAGTAGTAACAGCGCCATGGCATATGGATATAGTGAAGATATATTAATCAGTTGAAATTTACCAGATTATTTAATTATTAAAAATGATGAGGTCATTTTGCAAAGTATAGTTCCAGTTATATCATTTGTTATTGGTCTGATTCTTGGCGGAATTTTGATAATGCTAATGTATAAACGTCATATATCATTACTTTTGAAAACTTCAAACAATGAAGTATTAATGGAGTTGAATTCATCCAGAGCAAAATTAGAAGCACGTGACATAGAAATTAACGATATTAAATTAATTATTGCTGAACAAAAACTAAAATTGGAAAATTATGTAACATCATTGCATGATTCAAAAACAGCACAAGCAGTTTCTGAAGAAAAACTTGAACGGATTTCTGAGTTAGATTCAGCGTTATTAACTTCGAAAAAAAATGAAAAAGAAAATCAAAAATTAATAAGTAATTACAACGCTGAGATTTCAGAATTAAAAACAAGATTAGAAGAACAGGCTAAACAAAATAAGGAAAACTTAAAGCAGTTAGAAGAAGCTAACTCCAGAATGATAATCGAGTTCGAAAATTTAGCTAATAAAGTTCTGGATAATCAAAGCAAAAAATTTACTGAACAAAATAAAAATAATATCAATCAGGTATTAGATCCTCTCAGACAACAGTTAGGTGAATTTAAGAAGAAGGTGGAAGATGTATATGATAAAGAAACTAAAGACCGTATATCATTATTTCATGAAATTAAGGGTTTAAAAGAGCTCAATTCAAAAATTAGCGAAGACGCAATAAATTTAACAAATGCTTTAAAAGGTGAAAGTAAAACCCGGGGTAATTGGGGTGAGGTAATTCTTGAACGGGTGCTGGAAGCATCCGGTCTTAAAAAAGGCAGAGAGTATGATGCTCAGGACAGTTATCGTAGCGAAGAAGGTAAATTATATTATCCGGACGTTATTGTTCATCTGCCGGATAAAAAAGATGTTGTTATTGATTCCAAAGTGTCATTAAATGCCTATGATCGATATTTTTCGGCTGATGATGATCTCTCACGTCAAACTGCATTGGATGAGCATATAAGTTCGATTCGGAATCACATAAAAGAACTCAGTTCAAAAAATTACGATGATCTCATTGGAGTCAATTCACTGGATATGGTCTTAATGTTTGTCCCCATTGAACCGGCATTAATTTTAGCATTTGAATCAGATGAGCAATTATTTCATGAAGCTTTTTCATTGGGAATATTTCTGGTTAGTCCATCAACATTAACAATGAATTTACAAATTATTCATAATATGTGGCGTTATGAATATCAAAATAAAAATACTCTGGAAATAGCAAAACGAGCTGGGGATCTTTATGATAAATTTGTAGGTTTTGTTGAGGCATTAAATGACATTGGTGATAAAATTGATAAGGCACAGGAATCATACCAAACAGCAAGTAACAGACTTGTTTCAGGCAAAGGAAATATAGTAAGCCGAACTGAGGCACTTAAGAAATTAGGTGCAAAAACAAAAAAATCAATTCCGGATAATTTATTACATGAAATTGA
>JBGMQW010000088.1:0-8231 GCA_048060815.1 Thiohalomonadales bacterium
TAAAGATTCAAAATGTTCAATCATGATTTTTTTATGATCACCTTCTGTATGGTAAGTGCCACTCTTTTCTAATTGTATTAATCGAAAATCTTCGTTTGCTAACAATTCAAATTCAATAGTATTTTTATTTAAATAATCTATTGTTGGCAAAAACAAATCACGCTGTAGGCCATTTTTGTATAAGTCATTTATTCTTACATTCGAGGTTGCAAACAATGTAACCCCATTTTCAAATAAAGATTTAAACAAACCAGTTAACAATACCGCATCGGTAATGTCATGGACATGAAACTCATCCAGACAAATTACTCGAATCTTATTTGCAATTAATTTAGCAACAATGGGTAAAGGGTTAGGAGTTTTTGGTAAATCACGTAATTGTTGGTGAATTTCAAGCATAAAACGATGAAAATGAATTCGTCGCTTATTTTCAAATGGTAATACTTCATAAAAACAATCCATTAGAAAAGTCTTGCCTCGTCCAACTCCGCCCCAGAAATACAATCCACAAACTGGAACTAAATCTTTTTTAAAAAATTTACTCCACCAATCAGGTTTAATCTGTGGTGTTGATAATAAATCATCATATAATTTTTGAATTAATAAAACAGCTTGTTCTTGAGCAGCATCATACTTAAAATTCTGTAATTCCAGTTTTTCATGAAATTTTTCTATTGGTCCCACAAATATCACACCATTCATCAACTGATAATAATCATATTCTTGAATATAGGTATTGTAGGATATAGGTATGGATATAGATATACGAGAAATAAATTGACAATTTGAACAATAACAATCGAATTTTTTATCATTTTAACTATTATGTTTAACACAGAAAAACGGTACAATGCTGCACTTTTTAAAACAATGAAACAAATTTACAGACAGGACTAATACTTGAATAATTTCGTCATAGGACAACGTTGGATAAGTGAAACTGAGTCTGATCTGGGACTTGGTACCATCATTGAGGTGGAACAGCGAACAGTAACTGTTAACTTCTCTTCCTGTGATGAAACACGAACCTATGCTCTAGCAAATCCCCCTCTAGCCAGGATAATTTTCAAAAAAGATGACGAAATTCAAGATTTGGAGCAACGGGATTTAATTATCCGTGAACTTAAAATAACAGATGAAAAGTATCAATATCTTGTAGAAGATGAAACTGGCAATCAAATCTGGATTGAAGAATCACAAATCAACCATCACACAAAATTAAATAACGTAACTGACAGGCTCTTCACCGGCCAAATTGATACTGAAAAATGGTTTGCATTACGCTATCGAACACTCGCTTTTAAACACACTATTGAGCAATCTTCAACTTATGGACTCAGCGGAGCACGAATTGATCTTATTCCTCATCAATTATATATTGCAAGTGAAGTATCTAATCGCTTCTCACCTCGTGTGTTACTTGCTGATGAGGTTGGCCTTGGCAAGACAATCGAAGCTTGTCTCATTTTACACCAACAATATTTGATTGAATCTGTACAAAAAATCCTCATTATTGTACCTGAAGCACTAATTCACCAGTGGCTAGTAGAATTACTACGCCGGGTAAATTTACGTTTTAGCCTACTCGATGAACAACGATGTCTGGGAATTGAAGAAAATAACCCGGAAATTAATCCTTTTGATACTGAACACTTAGTACTTTGTTCATTAGAGCAATTTTCAGAAAATCCGAAACGGGCACAACAAATTATATCCTGTTCTTGGGATATGTTAATCGTGGATGAAGCACATCATTTATTTTGGTCAGAACAGGAACCAAGCCCCGAGTATTTATTAATAGATGTCCTGGCAAAGATTGCATCAAGTGTATTACTACTAACTGCGACACCAGAGCAATTAGGACAAAGTGGTCATTTCGCTCGATTGCGCTTATTAGACCCTATTCGCTATCACGACTTAAATAAATTTATAAAAGAAGAATCTACTTATTTTGAAATTGTTGAGGTTATAAATAAAATTCTTAACGCCACTGAAATCACAAACGCTGATTGTAAAAATTTACAGCAACAATTTTCAGATGCCAGCTTGATTTCGAGTTTAAATAAATATCAGGAATATGAAAAATCGGGTAAATTAACCAAAGAATTTATTGACCCACTTATTGACAAATTAATCGATCAACATGGTACTGGACGATGTCTATTTCGCAATAGCAGATATGGTGTAAAAGGATTTCCTGACAGAATATTACATGCTATTGCACTTGATAATCCCGTTCAATATAAAAATACAGTATCTAATCAAACAATTAATAATATATCTGATACAAATCTTGATATATTAAATAACCAATACCCGGATATGGCTTATTCTTTTTCTGAACATTCAGAACAATTACCCTGGTGGCAATTCGACCCGAGAATAAACTATCTCTATGAGACCATACGCAGATTAAAACCAAATAAAATTTTAATTATTTGTGCTCATAAAGATACTGCTAAAGATATTAAACTTGCATTAAAAACTCGTTATGGAATTACCTTAGCGATGTTTCATGAAGACATGAGTATCATAAAACGCGATAAGTCAGCCGCATTTTTTGCTGATCCGCTATCGGGTAGTCAGGCACTTGTTTGTTCAGAAATTGGTAGTGAGGGCAGAAATTTTCAATTTTCTCACCATTTAATATTATTTGATTTACCATTAATACCCGATCTACTAGAACAACGAATAGGAAGGCTTGATAGAATTGGACAACAACATGATGTCGAAATTCATGCTCTATACTTAAAAAACACAACTCAAGAGTATTTATTTCGCTGGTATAACGAAGGGCTTAATGCATTTATAACAACATGCCCAGCAGGACAAAATATTTATAACGAATTTTATGATGATTTATCAAATGTTTTATCTCTTAACGACCAGGATAAAACACAATTAGATAATCTTATTAATGACACCAATTTGAAACTACAGGAATTAAATTTATCATTACAAACGGGTAGAGATAGATTACTAGAATTAAATTCACATCGAAAGCATATTTCTACAAAAATCATAAATTCCATAAACAAAAATTCCAGACCGGAAGAGCTACAGGAATATATGGAACATGTTTTTGGATGTTATGGCGTTGATTTTGAAGATCATTCATTGAATCAATTTATTATACGTCCGAGTGACCATATGCATACTGCACATTTCCCGTTATTACCAGCAGACGGTAAAACGATAACATTTGATCGTACTACCGCACTTAATCATGAAGATGTTGATTACATCACCTGGGAACACCCTATGGTAACTGCAATTATCGAAATGATTTCTGGAACTGAATTAGGTAATACAGCAGTATCATTAATAAAACATAAAGCAATTAAATCAGGTAGTTTATTAGTCGAATGTTTATTTGTCATTGAATATACTGCGCCTAAATTCCATAAGATGGATCAATATTTCCCGAAGAAACAAATCCACATAGTGATAGATAATAATGCTAAAGATATATCCTTATTATTTAGTAACCAGGATATCTATTTAAGCCATGAGCCGGTATCAAAAGCAGCTGCAAATCAATTAATAATCAGTATGTCCAAGCTAATTAATACACTACTGGAACAATCAAATACACTTGCTAATTCACAACTAACTAACATTCTGACTACAACGCATGAAAAAGTGAACACCAAAATGAACTTTGAAATAGATCGACTAACAACACTCAAAAAATTAAATCCAAATATTCGTGATGATGAAATTGAATTTTGTCAAAAAACTAAAAATAAAATGCACGACTATATAAACAACGCAAAATTAAGACTTGATGCGGCACGAATTTTAATTGTTGAATAAATTTTTATTTATATACACCTGGAATATACCAAATGAAAATACTTGATAACATTTCATATCCTGTAATTATAGTAATAGCGATTTTTTTATCCGTAGCTCCATTAAGCGGTGAACCACATTTAATCGAAAAACTTCGAATGCTTTCCTCATTAACATTATCCAGGCCCATCGATATTTTTGATTTAGTACTACATTCAGCCCCTGTAATTATATTAATATTAAAGGTAATACGAACTATTTTTATTAACAATAAATTAACAGAATAGAAGTTATATCAGTTATAATATAATTTTTTAAGTAAGTAAGTCCGCATGACCTTTGTTCGAAATAATAACTTATTTACAATTGATGTGAATAACTTTGAAACACAAGTAATCGAATATTCTAACAATATCCCGATACTAGTTGATTTCTGGGCTGAATGGTGCCCACCTTGTCTTGTTATATCACCCATTTTAAAAAGTGTAGTCGATTTTTATCAAGGAAAAGTTGCACTAGGAAAAATAGAAGTTGATGTAGATGAAAATATGAAACTAGCTGGTCGCTATCAAACTCGTGGGTTTCCTAGTGTTTTATTATTTTCAAATGGTGTTGAGTTAAGTCGGTTTACCGGAACAAAATCAAAACAGTTCATCATAAATTTTCTCGAAGAAAATATCGACGAAATTTAAAATCCTATCAGTTCTAGATAAAATGACGACCAAAAAAGAACTAGTGTTAATGCTAATGACAAACTAATATAACTATTTCTTCTCGCGATTACTTTTCCAGATTCATTTTTTCCATCAATCATCACTCTGGACATCAAAGCATCTAATAATAACACCATAAAGACTAACGGAGTCAAGGAAGGTACTACAGTATAAAAAAATGCATCTATTCCTTTATAACTTTCATGTGTACCAGCTGACGGAACAATACTGATAAAAAATATTGTTGTGAACAACAATAATAATCGCAGAAATCCCATTTCTTTTAAAATTGTTAATAATTTCATTTTTGTATATCTTTGTGTATTCTATATTTATTTAGTGTAGTGGTGGAAAGTTTACTTTTACCTGGTTCTCAAGAACCTCATCAAATTTTAAATCTATGTTATATTTATCATTAACTGTGTCAACACGTACCTGGGTTAAATTAGGTAAAATTTGCGCTAAATAGGCACACAATGCCGCTATTTGCTGATCATTATCTTTCATATAAGCGTGCACTAGATGATCTGCAACAAATTTAGCTCTTTGCATTTTATCGGGTGACTCAATTCTTTCATTTTGTAATGTAATGCCGCAATCCATATCGTGATCCATTTTATCAAGATATTTTTTTTGTAATTCAGTTATTGATTTCTGACGGTCATATTCAAGTTTTAGTTCACCATTGATAACTACAACCATCAACTTGTTATCTGTAAAATTTCCAGCTTCAACCATAAAACTTGCACCCTGTCCTACCTAACGGTATCACTCTAAATTAAAAAACTTCTGTGCAGCTCTGGTTGTTTCATCTGCAATCGTATCATAATCTTTATTTAATATGTTTGCTATTACTTGAACAATATATGGCAAATATTTAGGCTCATTACGTCTTGACTTTGGTTTCGGTTTCAATGATCGAGGCAATAAATAAGGAGCATCTGTTTCAACTAATAATCGATTTTCAGGAATTTTACAAAGCAAATCATGCAAATGATATCCTCGTCTTTCATCACAAATCCAACCTGTGATACCGATGTAGGTATCTAGTTTTAAATAATCTTCTAACTCATTTTGTGTGCCAGTAAAACAATGCACTACTACATTTGATAAATCTTTCCTGTATTTTTTTAATATATTAAGAAAATCTGTATGAGCATCTCGTTGATGTAAAAAAACAGGGTAATTACTACCACTGGCATATTCCAACTGAGCTTCAAAGCAATAAAGTTGAGCATTTTTACTTGAATAATTACGATTATAATCGAGGCCACATTCACCTAAAGCTACTATACATTTATTAGAACTTAATTCTTGAATTTTTTGTAGATCTTCATTGGTAAAATCATCGGCATGATGAGGATGTATTCCAACTGTTGATTTTAAGTATTTTGGGTATTTTTGACATAGTTCAATCGCTTGCACTGAATCCGCTACATCACTGCCTGTTACAATCATGGTTTCAATATCGTGTAACACAGCTTGTTCTATAACAGTTGATAAATCCAATTTGAAATTTGAACTTGTAAAATTCACACCAATATCGATTAACTTAGACATAATTTACCATTTATTGGATTAAACACTGATATTATACAATTATTTAAAATTACAAGTAGATTGATAGTTTGAATACGATTAAAATATCAAGTATATATTTAACCACCAGAAGCTATATAGAATCAATATTCATGATAATTAATTACTCAAAAATGAAATTTATATTACTAATATTACTATCAGTATTAACTATTTCATGCACCAGCACAGGCGATAAAAATGTAAACCCTGACCAAATATCAAATGCATCATATCTGGATTCAAAAAATAATTTTACTGAATTAAAATTTTTATTTGAAAATAAAAAATATAAAGAAGCGTATAATTTGCTGGCTGATATGGAAGATAAATTACCCTATAGCCGATACACCAAGCATGGAAAAATATTAGAAATTTACAGTTATTATGAACAAAATAAATTTTCTATCGCTATTACAAAAGCAAACGAATTTATTAATTTACACCCAACTCATTTGAATTTAGATTATGTATATTATTTAAAAGCAATATCAAGTTACAATTTAAACAAATTGTTATATCAAAATCTATCGGTAATACCAAAGGTAATTGAAGTTAACCGTTCTAAGGTACGACAAACTTTTACCAATTTTTCAATACTCGTTCAAAAATACCCAAAAAGTTCTTATCTCGCAGACTCTATATCAAAAATTAAAACATTACGTCAAATACTATCGGAATATGAGCTTAATGATGCCTATATTTTACTTGATAATGCTAAATATCAAGAAGCGATTGAACGCTCAGATTTTTTAATTAAAAATTATCCTCATTCCACTTCAATTCCAAAAGCGCTAAAACTACAAGCCAGGGCTTATCGGTTATTAGGTAATCTGGATACTGCAAAATCGATTGAAATGAATCTACGGCGCAATTATCCTGAATAAAATCACCCGTCATCACTTTATAAGCATGGTTAAATATTAACCACACTTTATAAATATCGCTATAAAAGTACCTTTAAATAACTAATTTTAGTCTATTAATCACTCAATCACTCTCCATGAACATAATATAGTAACTAAATTTTAATTGCTCTGTTTTTAATTCATCTAAATTCAAGAATTATTTAAATCGTACGATATTATCAGCAAGGCTAACAAGACAATACGTCATCAAGTAATCTTAAATTTTAATATAGGTTGTTACAAATGATTATCGATTTACAAAGTAACCAAATTCGAATCCCAAAAGATATGGAAGACTATTTGAGAAAATTAGCATTGAAAAACGGTCAATCTTTTTCAAAAATTAAAACAAAAACAGATTTATTAAAAGCCTTTATTAAAACACTTCCTCAGAAACAAGCCTTTGAACTATTGAACAGTATAGAGCAATATCAGTTATCGAAAGCCAGTAAGTAAACTTACCGCAAACATCAGCTTTGAGAAAAATAGTTTTCCAAATATTGTTCAAAAGATATTGAATCAGATTGCTCTATATCTTCTTGATTTTTAATCGACAAGCTAGCCATATCCTTGTAAAAGTTAATATCTTTTTCACTCAGTTCATAATTATCGAAAAAATTTTTATGTTGCTGGGATAATCTCAACGCAAAATGATAAAAGCCCTCGCCATTGTTTTTCATATCATTTAACATTCGTGCAGATGGTGTTTTAGAAGAATCAATAAATATTTCTCTTTGAATAACTAATGACTTTGAATAATTTGTAGTATTATTCGCTTTATCCAGAGCATTACAAATAGGTTTCATTTCATCACATAATTTAATGCCCCAATCTTTAAGTAATAACTCAACACCATCTCTCATCAGTTTAAATCCGGGGGTTCGACCATAATGCGCAGTTTCAATTTCATTCTGGTCAATTTCAATTTGCTCCTGCCTGGTTATTTCCTCACTCTCTTGTAATAAATTTAATAAAATAAATGCTTCAATAAAATACATTTGCTCTTCATTAATCCCTGCAGGCTCAAAAGCATTAACATCTAAAGATCTTAATTCAATATATTGCACACCACGTTTTTTAAGCGCAAGTGATGGTTTCTCGTTTGAAATTAATATTTGCTTAGGTCTAACCGTACTATAATATTCATTTTCTATTTGTAATATATTTGTATTTAACTGTTGATACTCACCTTTATTTTTTACACCAATATTAACGTATCCTGAGTATGGTGTTTCAG
>JBGMQW010000088.1:8241-14219 GCA_048060815.1 Thiohalomonadales bacterium
ATAATTATTTAATGAATTGTAATCTGCTTTTACTCCAGATTCATGTTCTTTGTTGTTTTGATAACCAATATCCCCCATACGTAACGATGTTGCATACGGGTGATAATAAGTAGTGACATCAAAATGTTCTAATTTTGTTGATTGTCCGCCAAGAAATGATTTACAAACTGCTGGAGATGCTCCAAACAGATAAGGAATGACCCAGCCATTGCGTAATAAATTTCTTAACAGAGAAAAATATTGTTCTGAAATAAAGTCAGTTAACTCATTGGTATTTTTTCTGTGTTTTTTGTATTGCACCCAAAACAAATTACCTAAAGAATAATTAAAATGTACCCCGGCAATCACCTGCATAACTCGTCCATAACGATGACCAAGACCATTTCGATACACTGTTTTCATTTTACCAACATTGGAACTACCATACCTGGCAATCGGTATACTCGTTTCCCCGGCTACAACACAAGGCATACTTGTTGCCCAAAGAATTTCATTATCTAATTTATCATAAACAAATTTCTGGGTATTGTTTAAAAAAGTCAGAGCTTCTTTAATAGTGTTTAACGGTGGTGTAATAAACTCTGTTAAGGATTCTGAATAATCCGTAGTAATATAAGCATGAGTCAACGGGGCACCAAGTGATATTGGATGTGGTAGTTGAGATATTTTACCTTCTTGCCCAACTCGAAGAGTTTCTTTTTCCAGACCAATTTTACTCCAGGGTAAAGTACTTAATACATTATCTTGTTGTAACCATTCGATATTATTGTTTAAATAGTGATTATTTTCTGTATTTTTCATGTAGTTAAGTACGACTCCATCATGATTTTTCGACTATTATATCTTATTATGATCTTTGATAGAATATTAAGGCATTTTATGCGATACAAGCAATTTAAAGTACTTACCTTTGATCTTGATGATACTTTATGGGAATGTTTACCTGTAATAGAAAAAGCCGATATTAAACTTAGAACCTGGTTAGAAACACACTATCCGAAAATCACATCAAAATACACTAATGATGCATTTTTTGACTATCGAACAAACATAGTAAATAATCATCCCGAATATGCCCATGACTTTTCATTTATTCGTCAAACACAATTGTTAAATATTGCACTGGATTCCGGGTATACTCAAAATATAGCCGAAAAAGTACGAGACCTGGGCTTTGAGGTATTTATCACAGAACGAAGCAATGTTGAACTTTATGATGACGTAATTCCATCATTCAAGATATTATGCAAATATTTTCGTCTTGGTGCATTAACAAATGGAAATGTCGATCTATCTAAGACAGATTTAAATTCGTATTTTAATTTTACGTTAAATGCCGTCACTGCAGGTTGTGCAAAACCCGATTCCCGTTTTTTTCAACATGCTTGCAATTTAGCTAATGTCGAAGCTTCTGAAATTTTACATATCGGTGACCATCCAATTCACGATATTAATGGTGCAATTCAAGCAGGATTAAAAACTGTGTGGTTGAACCGCAATAATAAAAAATGGCCTGATTTACCAAAACCAGATAATATAATTTATAGCTTAAATGAATTACCCGATTTATTACTTAATAACTAATCACTTTATTAATTTGTAACCTAATAATGTAGCACCTAATATGACAGATAATCCTAACATTATAGAAATTAACGAACAAAATTTTGTATCAGCTGTAGCAAAAAATTCTCATCGTGTCCCTGTTTTTCTGGATTTTTATGCTGATTGGTGTGCGCCGTGCAAATCACTAATGCCAATTTTGACAAAACTGACAGAAGAGTATCAGGGAAAATTTATTTTCGCAAAAGTAAATAGTGACGAACAAAAAGATCTTGCTGCTCAATTTGCAGTACAAAATCTGCCTACTGTAAAGATAGTCCGCTATGAGAAAACCATTGATGAATTTCAAGGGGCTAAATCTGAAAGTGATTTACGTAAAATAATAGAAAAAGTAATTGATCACGAATGGAATATATTACACCAACAAGCAATAGAAAAAATTCATTCAGGAGAACTTGATAATGCCATTGAGTTATTAAAAAAAGCCTATCAATTACAACCAACCGATCTACCAATTAAAATCGATTTAGCCTCAATTTTATTTCAAACAAATAATATAACAGACGCAAAATCACTAATTGAATCTTTTAGCCAATCTGATCAACAGGATAATAATGTAAAATCATTACTAAAACGCATTGCATATCAAAAAATTGTAGAGACCGCACCTTCAGTATCAGAACTCGAAGTAAGAATTAAAGAAAATCCTAATGATTTAGAAGCACGTGAACAGTTAATCGCAAATATGGTTATAACAGGACAATATGAGTCAGCGATGCAACAGCTTCTTGAATTAATAATGCTTGAAAAAAATACAGAACAAACCAAGGGCAAACAAGGATTACTCGATGTTTTCAATTTGCTTGGAAACAGTGGTGAATTAGTCAAACGATATCGAAGTAAAATGTCTTCATTATTAAATTAATATTAAACCAAATTTTACTATAAATTAACATACTCTAAACATGGTTAATTGCTGATTAATACATTATTTTTTCATAATTATCACATTTTAATAATTTTGCACGAAATTTGTGGATTTAACTGTGAAATTATGGATAATACAACAAATTGGTTAAATATCCCCCATTAATCCAAATTCAATAATCATAAAAAACATGGTTAAGTCGTAACTTTAAAACTAGATGCGAATACAATTCGCACAATTATTGTTTATTTTTGGTGTTTATAATTCAAGGGGATGATCACTGTGATTCGTCATAAATTAAAATCTTTATTTATTCTATTTTCTATTTTTAGCTTCTCTGCATCGATACATGCATCAACTAAATCCAATCAAATCAACTGGGCAGGCTGTGGGATTACTAAAAAAGCCTTCATGAAAGAGCTAGCATTAGCTTTTACAGCAAAAACGGGAATTAAAGTATTACTACATGGTGGTGGAGCAACTAAAGGCATCCGGGATACCGTTGCAAATAAACTGGATCTTGGTGGCACCTGCAGAATGACACTTCCTGGTATTGAAAAATCTGAATTACATGCCACCTTACACCCTGTAGCATGGGATGCATTAGCCATCATTGCTAACAACAAAAATCCCATTGACAATTTAACCATGGAACAAATTAAAGATATTTATACTGGTAAAATCACTAACTGGAAAGTCATTAGTGGTCGAAATGCTCCAATCCATCTTTATACCCGCCGGGGTAAAATATCCGGGGTAGGTTATGCCATAAGACAGTATATATTTAAAGACAGTGATAAGAATTTTATAAGTAATCATGTTGTTAATTCTTCAGGTCCACTTGAACGCGCATGCGAAAATGATATCAATGCATTAGCCATTACCGGTATTAGTAGTGCAAGAAAACGTCATGTTAAAATTATAAAATTTGACGGTATGATACCAAGTTATGCAAACGTAAAATCTGGTAAATATTTTCTCTACCGACCACTATATCTGGTAACAAGCCCATCACCGTCTAAGATAACAAAAGAATTCATCTCCTATGCTTCTTCTAAAGAAGGCCGACGTATTATCAGAGATAATGGAACAGTTCCTTATTTAGATGCACCTGGATTATTATCCAATATGTTGATTTATGGTTTTGGTGTTAAATAAAGTCTAATCTTCCCGTGCAAGATTAGACTGGGTAATTTAGGATTATTATAGAAAATAGGATAAACCGAATTTTGTTTTACCCTAAATCCAATAAATAATCTTCTATTATTTTTACAAATTTATCAATCTCGGTACTATAAAATATAGTTCCACAGCTATTTATAACTTTGAAATTTAGTACCAAGTTGTTCCTTTAGAGCAATCGTAATTTTATCAACGTTTAATTCAGTATATGATTTTCGTTCAGAAGTTCCCCATACAACATTCGGCCAACAATAATCAGAGGGCTCTCGACCAACAATATGAATATGTAACTGATTAACAATATTTCCGATAGCCGCAATATTAAGTTTTGAAACTGTAAAATATTTTTTTATAAAAGTGCCAAGTACATTAATGCTATTCTGTAGCTTTATCTGCTCGGATGCTGTTAAATCAATAATTTCTATTTCAGAAGTTTGTGGGACAAGAATAAACCAGGGTAATAACGAGTTATTCATTAATAATATCAGGTTTGAATTTAATTCACCTAATACAAAACAATCATTTGCAAGCCGTGGATCTAATGTAAAATCAGTCAAAACAACCTTAAACCCTCTACTTAATCGGTAACAATTGAGTATAAGCTATTATATCGATTTGATCTTGAATACGTAATCCTCTCAACGAGATCATAGCTGCACCCGGTTGACCATTACGAATTTTATGAAAAATTTCCCAGGGATTTGTTCTTGCTACAGTACCAATATATTCCGGCATTTTTTTGTCACCATGAAAATTGATCTTTCTACCATCGAGCCCATGACAAACAGCACATATCGTTTGAAAGAAATTAGCTCCACGTTGAGCGTTTCCTTTCGATTTACTGGTGTCCGTGTTTATATACTGAGTCATATCAATCTGACCTTTACTCACAAACAGCGCTAAATAATCCAGGGATTTTTCAGATATCATCGACTTAGTATAACCATGCACTTTATTTCTAATAATTAACTTAATAGAATTAACCGGTTTTCCCACCACATCACGTATGCCTTTAATACCTGTATAATGAGAAGAACCTATACGATAAGCGCCATCACGTCCCCTGTAATCCCAGCCATGACACTCTTTGCAACGCCATGTTGCATGCCCTTTCTTTTTACCAACGGAAGGATAAGCTGGATTAGTTGTTGAGGGGATAGAAGTTTTCAATGTTGAATGCCAATTATCGTAGATTTTTCCTCCACGACTGAGTTTCCAGGCTTCAGATGGCATATCAAAACCTTCTGCAAATCCTTGGATAGAGAATGCCCCGCTTATTATGATTCCTACAAATAGAATCCTAATATATCTAAAAAAAACTTTTATCATTGATATTACCTAAATATGCTTTTTTTAGCCATTGGGGGGCACGCTGGCATTCAAGCATTTAACAACATTGTTAGCTATAGCATAACTTAATTCATTTGCTTCAATCCACTTGTTTAAACAAAAATAGCGATTATTGTCATTTGGTTAAATTATTGAATCTGATAATTTAGATAAAAATAAATGAAACAATGTCCATTATACCAAACCCATTATTCACTATTTGGTATTTGAGCATGTAAAAATTTTGTTTCTAGAACGAATCTAAAAACTCGAAAAACTAATATTATATTTTAGATTACAGCTTTAATTAAGGTAACAAAAATATTGCCCGACCATTAGATGTGGTTTATTAAACTTTAAATTGTCCAGATTTTACTACCCAGCATCATAATTAAACCATCATGATAATAAATAATCCCACCCCCATCATGACACTTGCTGCAGTAATATTTACAATTTTAATTGCCTTAGTGTTTTTAATTAACGAACTCGCCCTATTTGCCATATACGCATAACAAAGTTTTGCTCCACCAACAGCAATTATAGTAATGAATAAAATACCTGTTATTTCAACATACGTTATCGTTAATAAATCAAAAATAGCCGGGAAAAAACTAAAATAAAATAAAATCGCTTTTTGATCACCCAAGGTAATTATTAACCCTGTCAACAAGCTCGATATTAACGAAGATTCAGAGATACTCTCGACATCCAGTGCGTTTGTTTTTGAACGCCATAATACAATACCTAACCAAACAAGATAAGCACCACCAAGGTATCTAATTATAAAAAACAAATTTCCCATCAAATCTACAAGAATAGATAATCCAAAGATGGCGATGAGTATAAAAGTAATGTCTCCAAGCACGATGCCGACGCTAACAAAAGCACCATGAACAAAACCATATGCAACTGATCTTGTTACTACTGCTATTGAACTCACACTGGGAATAAGTGCTCCAACAAACATTACCCC
>JBGMQW010000089.1:0-7373 GCA_048060815.1 Thiohalomonadales bacterium
AATAAATTCCATTTAAAAAATAAGAAATAACTAATTTGTGGTATTTGGAAAATGATATATTGATATTTACGAACCGCAAATTTTGCCGCAAAGACGCAAAGTAAGATTAAAAGAGAATTATTTTTTAGCACTCCTAGCTATCTAATATAAGGAGCTATTGATTTTAAAATTAGTATTTTTATGTTTTTCTTTGCGCCTTTGCGGCTAAAATATTTTGAATTTTAAAATAAAATTACAAATTTACTGAATTCCAAGGCGTTGCATCCGGCGCCATAGCGTTGTGCGGTCGATTCCTAATAAACTTGCTGCCTGGGTTTTGCTGCCATTTGACTGGCGCAAGGCATTGGTGATTTCGTGACTTCGTACACTCTCATCTTGGTCTGGAATTATTGAGCTGACCAGGCTTGGCAAAGACTGAAGAATATCCTGAGGTAGACTTTCTACTGTAATGGTATTTTTTGTGGCACAGATAACACCGTGTTCAATAGCATTTTCGAGTTCACGAACATTTCCCGGCCATGAGTAGTTCATTAATACTTGTAATGCATCCGGACTGCATTGAATGTCTTTCGGGTAACCTCGTTGCGGTAATTTTTCCATAAAGTGATTAATTAAAATTGATATGTCACCCGGGCGTTCACGTAAAGGTGGAATCGTTAATGGTATGATGGCCAGTCGATAGTATAAGTCGGCACGAAAACCACCGTTATCAACCAATTCACGTAAATTTTGATTTGAGGCGACAATAATACGAACGTCAACTTTTATCGATTTATCAGAACCTACCATTTCAAATTCTTGATCCTGAATCGCTCGTAATAACTTTGCCTGTAAATTCAGCGGTATTTCACTTATCTCATCAAGAAACAAGGTACCACCGTGTGCTGATTGAAAGCGGCCTTTACGATCAGCCGTTGCACCCGTAAATGCACCTTTTACGTGACCAAATAATTCTGATTCTATCAATGTTGACGGGATTGCAGCGCAATTCACTTCTATGAATTTCTGGCCACTTCGTGAACTTAATTTATGTACCATGCGGCTTACTAATGTTTTACCCGTGCCGGATTCACCCTGTAATAATACAAAAGCATTGGTCGGTGCAATTTGGTGAATTCTTTCAATCACCTCCAGCATTTTTAAATCTTTACTTTCAAAATCACTTAATCGGGTTTTATATACTGCCTCGAGTTGCCGTTGTTCGGTTCTATCGCGTAATAAAATCAAACGGACGTTATCTTTATACATTGAGCAATTAACCAAACCACTATAAAATTCGATATAACGATATCCCTCATTACATTGAAATTTTTCCTCGAAAGTCACAAACAAACCACTGGGTTTTCCTGCGGCATCTGCTTCACCGGCTTTTAATGCCGCCGTCACAAACGCCCGCTGCAGGTTTATTGCCGTAAAATCTTGCAAACGTTCGAGTTGTGTTCCTTTTTTCAAACCTAATAAATTAATAACCGCCGGATTTTGATATAACACCGTGCCTTTTTTATCACACATGATCACACCTTCATCGATGTGACCAATGACTGCTTCTAACATTGGCAGCATATTACTGGTAAATGTTGACATAAATTTCGTACACCTCTGCGACAACTGATTTAAAGCGAAAGTGGCTAAATCTAAACTAATCTGTTGTGCAACATGTTGCAACACTTATTCACTACAAAAATTGATATAAATCAATTACCTGACAGTTTTTAAGCTTTTTACACGCTACACGTCCTGCAACGTCACCTCATAAATATATAATAAAAACAACAAGTTAAATCCTGGCACAGTCTTTGCGACTAGTAATGGAAATACAATAAATGTTGCATGCGTTGATAAGGGGAAATAAAGCAATGGTAAAAAAGATGGTAAAACCGGGTAGTTTATCTGTCGTTATTCCGGGGTTAATTGTTTTATTGTCATTAGACGTTGTTGCACCAAAGCAGCTTAGTGCAGCCGAAAATACTCTACTTAACAACAATGTCTATATTGTTGAAAAAATTCAGGATCGAACGGGTATTGCAATTAGCGGCAAGGTAATAGCATTTAAAGAAATTACCTTCACTGCGCAAATGCCCGGACGTATTGAGTTCATTGCAGGTGAAGAAGGCAGTTGGTTTCCTGCCGGACAAGTTGTATTGGCACAAAATGATCGGATTTTAGTCGCACAGCGTAATGCTGCTGTGTCACAAATACGCAGTGCTCAAACCGCATTACAAAATTCACAAGTGCAATACAACCGTGAAATGCTCAGCCCGATGAGTAGTAGTCAACAGCCCATGCCGGGAATGGGCTTTCCCGCGATGTTTGATCAGTTCGTTAGCCGTGGTAGTAATTCCGGTTTGCAACGCCAGGCCGATATTTATTCGCGTTATTCCGGTATAAGCCAGGCACAAGCAAGTTACCAACAAGCCTATTCAGAATTACGTACTATTGATGAAAAATTACGTGATACTCAAGTAATAACACCATTTGAAGGTGTTATTACAAAAAAAATGGTCGAAGTGGGTGATACCGTTCAACCCGGACAAGCCCTGTTTACGTTTGCCCATACCCGTTACTTTCGTGTCCAGGCCGAAGTTCCTGCACGACTGGTGACTTTGTTGCATACGGGGTTGATAGTGAATGCTTACCTCGATAATGATCAGCGTGTTATTCCTGTTCGTGTCGCTAATATTTATCCCGCTGCGAATAATAATAACCATACTGTCACCGTTAAATTTGATCTACCCACGGGTATTCCGGTTGCCACCGGTATGTATGTCCGACTGCAACTTCCTGATAATAATAACCAAAATAGACAATTGTTAGTGATACCCAACTCCGCATTAATATCCGGCTCAAGTTTACCGGGGGTAATGTTATTAACTGAAAATAACAAAACTGAATTACGGGTATTACGTCTGGGTCATGAATTACAAAATGGCCGGGTTGTGGTACTGGCTGGATTAAAACCCGGTGATCGAATTATTAATAATTTTCCTAATGTTTCTAAAACCAGTTGGTCGTCTAAATAATAAATATGTTATCCGATAATAATAAACTCGATTCTAAAAATTTAGGTATGGCCGGAAATCTGGCCAAAGCATTTATTCATTCGCCATTATCACCATTATTATTATTGGCATTTCTGGCAATTGGTATCCTGGGTTTGATATTCACTCCGCGCCAGGAAGATCCACAAATATCGGTACCGATGGTCGATGTTTTTGTTAGTTACCCCGGCGCATCGTCGTTACAAGTTGCCAGTTTAGTCGCCGATCCACTTGAACGAATAATGAGTGAAATCCCCGGCGTTAAACACGTGTACTCCGCATCGCAACATGAACAAACAATGGTTACTGTTGAGTTTGATGTGGGCCAGGACATGGGCGAATCATTAGTCAAACTCTATGACAAGCTTGAATCCAACATGGATCGCATTCCACCGGGTGTCTCACCACCATTGGTAAAACCAAAAGGTGTTGATGATGTGCCGTTAATAACCTTAACGTTATGGTCACAAACTTCCGATGATGCGACATTACGTTTAATCGCATTGGATGTCATTCAACGTCTTAAGGAAGTGCCCAACACCAGCCAGAGTTTTGTAGTGGGTGGTCGTGCCGAACAAATTCGAATTGAAGTTTACCCTGAACGTCTGGCTGGATATGGTATCAGTCTGGATCAAATTGCAAACACCGTACGTTCGGCAAATACCCAGCGTGGTGTTGGTAATGTTGAAACAAATAATAAAAGTTACCGCTTATATACCGGCTCGTTCCTGAAACACGGTAACGATGTTCGAAAACTGATAGTTGGACTTTATAATAACCAACCGGTATATCTTGCCGATGTGGCACAAGTGATCGAAGGCCCGGCTGAAACAACGCATATCACCAGCTATTACACCGGCAAAGCATCGAGCAGTGATCAAATTATTACAGCTGCGCCATCGGTAACCCTGGCCATAGCTAAAAAAGTAGGAACCAATGGTGTCTCGGTTGCCAATGCTATTCTGGAAAAAGTGGAGTACCTGAAAGGACGTGTTATTCCTGAAAATGTCAATGTCAGCATCACCCGAAATTATGGTGAAACCGCAAACGATAAAGTCAATGAACTTATTTTTAAACTGTTTATTGCAACACTGGTAGTCACTATTTTAGTTTGGATGTTTCTGGGTCGAGCCGCTGCTACAGTAGTTTTAATTGTTATTCCAGTGGTTATTCTGGTGACGATATTTTTTGCCTGGATTCTTAAATTTACCATTGATCGCGTCAGTTTATTTGCATTGATTTTCTCAATTGGTATTTTAGTTGATGATGCTATTGTGGTGGTCGAAAATATTTATCGACGTTGGTTACTGGGCAATGAAACCAGTACCGCAACTGCAATTGATGCAGTACGTGAAGTGGGTAATCCAACCATTCTGGCAACCTTTACCGTAATTGCAGCGTTATTACCCATGGCGTATGTGAGTGGCATGATGGGGCCATACATGGCACCGATTCCGGCATTGGGTTCGGTGGCAATGATATTTTCGCTGTTTGCCGCATTTTTATTTACTCCCTGGCTCACCATGCGTTTGAAACCATCACTGGAGAAATTAAATTTAGCTGCTGAAAAAGAACATCGCCAAAGTGAAAAACTCGAAAAATTTTATCGTCGTATTATTACCCCACTGGTTCGTGATCGCATTAAGGGTTTAGTGTTTTTAGTGAGCGTAATTGGTATTTTTTTCGCCACCACTACATTATTTATCACCAATAGCGTGCGCGTGAAAATGATGCCGCTGGATAATAAATCTGAATTTAATGTTGTTATTAATTTTCCTGAAGGCACCGCCTTACCGGTTACGGCCAACCTGACACATCAACTTGCTTTGATGTTACGCAATATCGATGAAGTAATTGCAGTGCAAACCTATGCGGGAACCGCATCACCGTTTAACTTTAATGGTTTGGTACGCCATTATTATTTGCGCCAAAATCCCTGGCAAGCTGATATCCAGGTACAACTAAAACATAAAAAGGATAGAACACGTTCCAGCCATGACATTGCTGTTGAAGCGCGAGAATTATTGTCAACAGTGGCACATCAGGCCGGTGCAAAAATTCAAATTGTCGAAATGCCACCCGGACCACCGGTTTTACAATCGGTCGTTGCTGAAGTGTATGGCCCCGATGCTTTGACACGGCGCGAACTTGCCACCGATTTAACTACGATGTTTGAAAATTCCGAGCATCTCGATGATGTCGATAACTACATTCAAGCTGAGCATGATGTTTGGCGGTTTAATATTAATCGTGAAAAAGCCCAACGTTATGGTGTTAATTCAGAAAGCATTAATCGAACCCTGGAAATGACCATGGGCGGTTATGTATTGGGTGATGTTAAATATGGTGCGCTACTTGATCCAAGCTTGTTGATATTACAAGCACCCTATGCCGTTCGAGCGGATTATCGTCGCTTAAGCCAGTTACCGATTCCGAGTCAATATCGGGATCAGACCAGTGGTTTGTCCAGATCGGGTATTCCATTGGCCGAATTAGGATATTTTAGTCGTGAGTTACAACAACCTGTTATCTTTCATAAAGATCTGCGTGCAGTAGAGTATGTTACCGGTGAAACCGTTGGCCGATTAGCCGCACCGATTTATGGCATGGCCGAAGTAGAAGCACAACTTGAAAATTATGTGGCACCCGATGGTGTAAAAGTTTCTGGTGAATATCTGGGTCCGCCGGTGAATAGTTCTAAAAGTTCCTTTGAATGGGCAGGTGAATGGACTGTTACCTATGAAACTTTTCGAGATATGGGACTCGCTTTTGCAGTCGCTTTAATTTTAATTTATATGTTGGTTGTCTGGGAATTTGGAAATTTTATTCTTCCCGCGATTGTGATGGCACCCATCCCATTAACATTAATTGGCATTATACCCGGACACTGGATTATGGATGCCGAATTTACTGCAACTTCAATGATAGGCTTTATTGCTTTAGCCGGCATCATTGTACGCAATTCGATTTTACTGGTGGACTTCTCGCGACAGGAAGTCGACAAAGGTGTGTCGGTGCAGGAAGCATTGATTCAGGCCTGTAAGGCTAGAACCCGACCCATCTTGATAACAGCGGGGGCGCTTTTGGGAGGTTCATCAGTAATCCTTTTTGACCCGATTTTTCAGGGAATGGCGATATCATTAATATTTGGTGGCCTGGTATCAACCCTGTTGACCTTGTTAATTATACCGCTGGGTTGCATAACCGGACGTGCTGCATTTTGTCCTGATTCACTGGACGACGATTCAAAATCACCCTGTGAATTAAAGCTGGAAGCAAATGATCCAGAATCACCTTCGCTGGCGCCATTACCCGATTTACTCATCTTTCGCTTATTTAAAAAGACTTATGAATTTTTTAAATTATTTATTTCAACCATTGCTAATGATTTATTAAATTTTGTGGTTGGTTTTTTTGAAACTTTGAAACTATTGCTACAAGCTTTTATCGCTTTACTTAAACAAAAGTTCGGGTATTTATTCGTATCAAAACAAACATTGGCAACTGCACCAATAACACCCGACTCTGAACCATCAAACTTCGTGACACCAGATAAAGATACAACAGAATCTAAAAAAACACAAAAACCTGAAAAAAGTGTTACTAAAAAAACCGTTAAGAAAAAGACGACGAAAAAAGCCAGTACAAAAAAATCAAAAAAACCACGACGTGGTATACAACTTAAAGATGATGAATAACATTACTAAACTTAAAACAAGAGTAAATTATTATGGAAACTAATAACGAAGCTGAACCCGAAAAAGAAACTGTAACTGAAAATAACACTGAATCTAAATCTGTTAACGCAACCGCAACCAAAACGGAATCAATCACAGAGTTTAAACCCGCTGTTGAGTCCTCATTACAGCGCTTAACTCCCGCAGTGATTGTTTCTATCAGTATATTACTTGGCAGCGGTATAATTTCGGCTACCAGCTTTGCCAAATCTAAAGACATGGCTCCTCAGGTAAGAAATTTTTATTACCAATTACCACCACCTGGACCGTACATGTCAACGCTTGAAATGCCACGGCCGCCATTTACAAAAAATAGGCCATATAATAATCAGGCCAGACCAAATTATTATCCTCAACAAATGACGCCTCCTAATTGGGCACGACCAATACCACCCTGGAACCAACAGCCACCGGGACAACCATCTGGAGCTAATCAAAAATCAGGACCAAACACCAATCCAGATAAAAATCACAACGCTGATTCACAAGCAATGAGACAGCCAAATACACCACCAAAGTGGGCGCAACATTCGCAACAAATGGTACCGCCAGCATGGCGACAACGACGACAACAAATGCCGCCTCCCGCATGGGCACA
>JBGMQW010000089.1:7473-8703 GCA_048060815.1 Thiohalomonadales bacterium
GCATGGGCACAACGGCAGCAACAAATGCCGCCGCCTAACTGGGCAAGACCAATGCCACCCTGGCAGCAACCTGCACCTGGACAACAACCAGGCGCAAAACAAAATACAGAAGAAAATCCGGAATTAAATCAGGATCAAAAATCTGCTTCACAACAAGCGATGCAATCAACAGCACCACCTATGTGGCCACAACAACCACAACAAATGCCACCACCAGCATGGGTGCAACGACCACCACACATGATACCACCAGGATGGGCAAGACCGACTCCACCCTGGGTACAACAACAACCAAAACAAGATGTTAAATAATAATGTATAAACAATTTAGAATTTTATCGGTAGTTTTATTTTTTTCTGCATTAACAAAGTTTGCGCTTGCGCAACCAGTGCAAGGGCAGTGGCCACCGATTAATGGAAATTATACTGGACAATATCAACAACGCTATGCTCAGAATTTTCCATCGCGTCAGTACGCAAACTTCGGTTCTTCATGGCAGAGTAACTATGTGAGCTCAAACTACAACCCATACATAAATCAAACACAAGTTGGTTCCAGGTTAATGCCACAACAACGGTATAACTATTTACCGGGAACAGCACCAAATGGAATGTTTACACCTTATGCAAATACCGGCTTTGGATACGCTTCAATAATGACACCATCGTGGCTGCCAGTATATGGAAATCCATATATGAATACTTTACCGATGACGTTACCGTTTTCGATGATGCCTTACAACCCATGGTTTCCAGGGTGGAGTTATTAAAAAAAGGACTTTAAAAATTAATTAATTTATCTATCTATCAGTTAACGATTGTCCTCAATTAACTGATAGCCATTTTATTCGAGGACTTTGTAATAACGGAGGTCGTTATGAAATTTAATTTAAAAGCAGCAGCACTTGCTGCAACATTGGCAGCATCAGCAGTGCCTTTAACTGCCCATGCCTGGGGCCCCTGGGGTGGCGGCAATCCGTGGGGTGGAGGTAATGCTCCCTGGGGCGGGGGCGGTAATCAATGGGGTGGCGGCAATCCCTGGTCTGGTGGTTACGCACCCTGGGGTGGTAATCAATGGGGCGGCGGCGGTAACCAATGGGGTGGTTATGCTCCCTGGGGTGGCGGCAATCAATGGAACGGTTATCCCGGTGGTGGATATACACCTCGAGCTAATAATGGTTGGGGTAACGGCAACGCCAGAGGACAAGGTAATGGTTGGGGCAACGGCAA
>JBGMQW010000089.1:8803-14173 GCA_048060815.1 Thiohalomonadales bacterium
GGTTGGGGCAACGGCAACGGCTGGGGAAATGGTAACGGTTGGGGTAACGGAAACGGCAGGGGAAATGGTAACGGTTGGGGTGATATGTTTGGTGACTTCGACATGAGCTGGAAAGGTAATAGCCGAGGTTATGCAAATCCTCAATGGTCTGGTGGTGGCAATCAGGGATATCAAGGTTACGGTAACCAAAACTACCAAGGTTATGGTAATCAAGGATATCAGGGCCAGGGTTATAGTTACCCACAAGGCTATGGCGGTTATCCACCACCAGGGTATCCAAACCAGGCTCCGGTTCCACAAACTCAGGCACCGGCTAAAAAATAAAAATCATGATTACCATAAACAACACACAGGGACGTGACATGTTTATGAGTTTTTATATAGAGAAATATAAATGATAACCTTAATTGGAAATCTAAAAGGTGGAACGGGGAAAAGCACGGTAACTTTTAATCTTGCGGTGTGGTTAGCATCACAACAAAAATCAGTAACCGTGTTTGATCTGGATCCACAAGCTACCTTAAGTGATGTAACACAAGTACGCAAAAGTGAAGATTATGAACCGCATTTGTCTATTAAAAAAAATATTAATGAACTGGATAAATGCAAAAATACAGAAATTTTAATTGACGTTGGTACCTCAGATATGGATGCATTTAAATCAGCAGTAACAGTAGCAGATCGAATTCTGATACCCATTACACCGAGCCAGGCGGATATCTGGTCAACACAACGATTCATGAAAATTGTTGGTGATAACTGTACTAAAAAAACGACACCAAAGTTATTTGGTTTTATTAATCGCGCTGATACTCATCACGGTGTTCGTGAGACAGATGAAGCAGCACATGCAATTACAGGATTAAACGAACTTGCTCTGGTGGATATACGTTGGCATCAACGTACTGCCTACCGTCGTTCGTTTAGTGAAGGTTTGGCAGTATTTGAAATGGAACCCAGAAGTAAAGCTGCCACTGAAGTTAATCAATTAGCAACGGTATTATACTCATCGTTGTTTATCGTCGATGGAGCTCATTGAGGTAATACTATGACAGCACTACGTTGGTTTTTATCCTACCTGTTACCGATACTAATAATAACCAGTATCGCCGCAGCGTATTTTTATCGGGATCAGTTAACAAATAATTGGTATCACACTTTAAGCTGGCCCGTAACACAAATAAATACCGTCTTACAGCAACAAAAATTACAACGTAATACTATTGAACCCGAGTTAGTATCTAAAACGGTATCTGAACCGGATTCCAGAAAATCAAGAATGACTGAAATAGTAACCAATAATTCAAATGAATCAGAAAAACGCTCAAAAACAGCCGATTCTAAAATGACAGAAAATGTAGAATTAAAAAAAGAAACCATCGAAAATCAAGTGATTGGCACACAGCATCCTATTGAATATTTTAGTAAAAATAGAGTGGCAAAGGATTCTGAATCTAAAACAGAACTGCCACCCAAAACTGCTAAAATTGTAACTCCGGAAACTTTACCGGAAAAACCTGTAGTAGCAGAACAATTGGTTAAAACACCACAAGCACAACAGCACTATATGCCCTATCCGCAACCCAGGATGATACCACCGGTTATGAGGCCAGTTGCACCGGGATTTCGGGCACCCAATTTTAATCCAGTACGCTGGCCAGCACCACAACCACCAACTCAATTTAAATTGAGTAAAAAACAAAACACACTGTTATATCAGGCACGTAAGGCATTTTGGACAAAAGATATTAAAACTGCAAAACAACACTATTTGACATTAATAAAACAACTACCGGATAACCCTGAAGTTCACGGTGAACTGGGAAATATCTTTTATACTGAACAGAAAATTGAAAAAGCAATAAAACATTATTCACTAGCTGCTGAGTTGCTAATTAAACATCGGCATTATTGGAAATTACCGCAAATTATGAACATAATTTTACGCTTTAATCCAGATAAAGCACGTGAAATTAAACGCTTAATGTTTAACAAAAATAACATAACAACACAGACTAAAAATATTAACAAACAGAATAACAAGGACATGTAACATGAAAATTTTACTTTATGTTTTATCAGTAGTGGGTTTATTTTTTTTAGTATTGTTAATGTATTTAATTTTTAAATTTGAACCCGCATATCACCAATTAAAACAATTTGATGACAATGCTATATCCACTTATACCAACATGATTCAAAAGCTGATTGAAACCGGTAATGCTGCTGAAGCCACGGTGTGGAAGACCAAAGTGAATAATGACTTAAGCGCCGAAGATGTCGAAGATGCGATGAAATCCATTGCCGCCGAACACAATATAAAAAATGTCGGCGAATTACCTTTGTCTAAGCAAATTACCGCCATGACCGGGAAGAAATTTCGCTTTATGAAAATTTATATGTATTGCAATCCATTAACCGCAGCAAAAATGATCGATTACAGTGATGCGTTTTCTGCTTACTTACCCTGTCGTATTACATTGCTTGAAGACAAGTCAGGTCAGTTGTGGGTTTATTCCTTAAACATGGACATGATGATTTACGGTGGAACACCACTACCACCAGAATTAAAAAAAGAGGCAATCAGAGTTAAAACCGTTATCCAGGATATAATGAAACGCGGTGCTAGTGGAGAATTTTAAATTTAAAGAAAAGGAATGTTATGAGTCTAGAAACTGAAATTATAAATGAAATACATGATGACACCCGTAATGTAAAAAAACTACAAATGATGGTATATCCATCATTAATTGCATTTCTCCTACTTGCTGCTTATGGTTATTATTTAGTAAATAGTCTGGCGACAGATGTAAAACAATTATCAAGTGATATGACGATATTAACCCGGAGTGTCGATCGTAATATGAATATAATCGCGAAAAATATGCAAATGATGACCCAAACAATTAATGTTGTGGCACACGCCACGGTTAACATGCAACGTGACATGTGGAGTTTAAACAGAAATATTTCAACACCACTTAATCCCATTAATAGTATGTTGCCATGGGGAGGCGGCGCACAAAATGGACCTTATCCTGGCTCAGGTGGCCCACTTCCTTATCCGCCACCTGGAATGATGTATCCCAATAGATACCAACAACAACCAGCAGCAACGACACAACCCCCTGAATCTAAATAATATTCAATGATTAAGGCACTGAACCATGAATGACATAACAAATAATAATACTAAAAACGATAATTCCAGAAACAATAACACTGGCGAAAACAGGAATCAAAAAATCGAGCCGGAAATTCTGGTAAAAGAGCCACCAAAACTCTCGACCCTGTTAACGGCTTTTCGTAATCTTGATAAAGTCTGTTATCGGTTAGGATTGTTAAATAAAGAATCCAGTTTATTTTCAGATATTAACTGGAAAGCCTGGGATGAAAAAAATGATTTACCAGAAGCACTAAAACGACTTGATAACACTCGCGATCAAATTGAACAACAAATTGTAAAACTCAAAAAAATGATGTCCGGTAGATGCTTAACAATCCTTGTTTGGGAGTTTATTGTGTTATTTACCCTAATTTCAGGTTTATTGGCAGGTAGTTATCTCGCCGGTTACTGGGTAGCCGGGACTTTCTCACCACCGTGGTTAGATGAATTTTTATCAAGACCAATACTCATTACAGTTTCAAGTTTATTATTAATTGCAGGATTTGTCATATTGCATTACTCACTACGCGACTACTATGCGAATAAAATAGCCAACACTGTCAAAAAAACTGAAACACAATTTACTCTGATAAAAGCATTTTTACTAAACAGTAAATTTATACACAGTATATTTCGTCCCGAACCAATTGGATTGCATTGGATTAATCGCCGACGTTTACAAAAAGCACACGATTTGTATCTATCACAAACAAAAAATAAGAGCTAAAATAGTTTTAATTACAAACATTAAAAGTCAATCATATCAATAGGACTCGTCACTGTAACCCCGGGTTTATTCAATACGTGCGTGTAAATCATTGTGGTTGAAACATCGGAATGCCCCAATAACTCTTGTACCGTTCTTATGTCATGGCCATTCTCTAATAGATGCGTAGCAAAGGAATGACGCAACGTATGACAACTTACTTTTTTATGTATCTCGGACCGATCTGCTGATTTCTTAATGTATTTCTGTAATCCATTCTCATGAATATGATGACGCCGAGCTTTACCCGAACGTGGGTCAGTTGATATTTTTGATGATGGAAAAACATATTGCCATCGATATTCTTTTTCAGCATTAGGATATTTACGAGCCAGGGCATCGGGTAAATACACACTGCCCAAACCTGCTGCTAAATCAGCCTCATGCATTGTTTTAACATGTTCAATTTGCAACTTGAGTTTTTCCGATAGTTTTACCGGCAAAGGAACTATCCGGTCTTTTTTACCTTTAGCTTCACGTACCAGGATGTGCTGATAACCAAAATCAATATCAAGAATACGTAAGCGTATACATTCCATTAGACGTAAACCACAACCGTACAATAAATTTGACATTAAAACATAAATAGGATTATCAATATTCGAAAACAACCTGATAACTTCATCCCGCGTTAAAACAACAGGAAGACGCTTGGGTTTTCTGGAACGACTAAACTCAATTTTATTCGTCAGTTCGCGTTGCAAAACCTTTTTATAATAAAAAACAATGGCATTAAGTGCTTGTCCTTGAGTACTAGCCGACACATTGCGATGAAGAACAAGGTGTTCTAAATAGTTAGCTATATCTGTTTCACTTAATTCTTCAGGATCATTCATGTCATTAAAACTAATAAACCGAATAAACCAACCGATATATGCCTTTTCAGTTCGAATCGAATAATCTTTCACTCTAATAAGCTTAATATAATTTTCAATTTGAACTGGGTGTTTTGCATACACTTGATTAAATAAATTTGTTTCTTTTGTGTTGCTTCTAATAGAAACATCCGTATTTGATAGTTGATTAAAAGCTTGATAATCACGTGCCACAGTTGCATGACTACTTTCCAAAGATCGTGAAGAATCTATCCAATGAGACCAGGGATAGTCTTTAGCCCATTCTGTTTTAATTAAATTTACAAATAGAATTTTCAATGCAACAGCTAATTGTTGGAATTTCCAATCATCTAACTGTGGGTTTCTGGATTTTAAGTTTAGGTAACTGTCTAAATCTTTATCACTGTGATTAACTAAACGATAATGTGGGTGAGCCTTAATATACAGCTCAACGTGACGTACATAATATTTAACAATATCCGTTCGAATTCCATAAGTTATTGTTTTATTTATATAATTATCCCAAAAACGAGAAACACTAACATCTTCCATGACGATATCCCTATAATAAAGTTCGCAGATAAACCTTAAGCTGCTAGGAT
>JBGMQW010000090.1:0-14139 GCA_048060815.1 Thiohalomonadales bacterium
TTAGTCAGTTAAATAGTATAGTAGATCCTCCGAAACAGGGTATAATCTGATATTTTATGACATATAGAATAGAATTTTCTGGGGCTTATTATGTCGAAAACGGCAAAAATAAACAAAGTTGTACTTGCTTATTCTGGTGGATTAGATACATCCATAATACTGAAATGGCTGGAAGATACCTATGGTTGTGAAGTAGTAACATTTACTGCTGATATTGGTCAAGGTGAAGAAGTTGAGCCTGCCCGAGCCAAGGCAGCGGCTATGGGTGTTAAAGAAATTTATGTTGAAGATTTGCGTGAAGAATATGCACGTGATTTTGTGTTTCCAATGTTTAGAGCAAACACAATATATGAAGGTGAATATTTACTGGGAACTTCTATAGCTCGACCATTAATTGCAAAACGTCTGGTAGAGATTGCTCAGCAAACAGGTGCCGATGCTATCTCACATGGTGCTACTGGCAAAGGTAATGATCAGGTGCGTTTTGAATTAGGTGCTTATGCGTTAATGCCAGACGTGCATGTTATTGCACCCTGGCGTGAATGGGATCTTAACTCACGTGAAAAATTAATGGCTTATGCTGATTTGCATAATATTCCTATTGAACAAAAACGTGGTAACAAGTCACCCTATTCAATGGATGCCAATTCATTACATATTTCGTATGAAGGTGGTATTTTGGAAGATCCATGGGCTGAACCTGAGGACGATATGTGGCGTTGGACAGTTTCACCAGAACAGGCACCGGATAAAGCAAGTTACATCGAATTAACTTTTGCTAAAGGTGACGTGATTGAAATAAACGGTGAATCAGTTTCTCCCGCAACAGTAATGGAACAACTTAATAAAATTGGTGGTGACAATGGTATTGGCCGTGATGATATTGTTGAAAACCGCTATGTCGGGATGAAATCACGTGGTTGTTATGAAACACCCGCCGGAACAATCATGTTAAAGGCCCATCGAGCCATTGAATCAATAACATTGGACAGAGAAGCTGCTCATTTAAAAGATGAGTTAATGCCGCGTTATGCAAGCTTAATCTATAATGGTTACTGGTGGTCACCAGAACGAACCATGATGCAAACCATGATCGATGCTTCTCAAGAAACAGTAAATGGAGTGGTACGCTTAAAACTCTACAAAGGAAACGTCGTAATTGTTGGTCGTAAATCGGAGTCGGATAGTTTGTTCGACGAAAATATTGCAACCTTTGAAGATGATCAAGGTGCTTATAACCAACAAGATGCTGAGGGATTTATTAAATTAAATGCATTGCGATTGCGTATAGCGAAACGAAAAAATAAATCTGAATAAGTTTGCCGCAAAGACGCAAAGGTCGCAAAGAAAATCAAAATTGTTTATTTATTGCATTGTATAGCAACATAAACCTACTGAGAGTTTGTAAAGTCTAGTGAAATAAAATATTTAATGTTTTCTTTGCGACCTTTGCGTCTTTGCGGCAAAAATTACTATGGGTTAAATTTTTGTTTAATCCAATAATCAACGCTGGCATATTTACCCGAACCGATAAAGAATAGTGCTAATAACATTACAAAATAAGTTACAGCCCATTCAATACCATTATTTGAAATAATTACACTACCTTGGCCTGTTATCCAATCGTAATTAGCATGTTCTTGTAGAACTTCTTTCGCTTTACTTAATCTAACAATCGCATCGTTGGCATCTGCACAGTTAAATAAACACGACATTGGATCGGCTACTGCTTGCCAGCCGTGTTTCCAATGTACACTAAATATGGCGATTAACATGGTAAACATTAATGGGATTGATATCCATCTAACACCAAAACCGATTAGTAACATCACAGCTCCAGCAAGTTCGGTTGATGTTGCTAAAAAAGCCATTAAGGTTGGGAAAGGTAATCCTAAACCCCAGTCCGGGTTTCCAAACCAGGCAGCGGTATCGCTGAAGCCACGGTACTTATTCATACCCGCCATTAAAAATACCGGAACAAGATAAAGTCGAAGTGCTAATGGGCCAAGAAAATCCAGGGTTCTGGTTTTATCTAATAAGTCTTGTAATCGTAATAACATACTCATGTAATCACTCCAGCTGGTATTTATTAATTTTAATTTTTAATCGTACCCAGTAATATATTTCTGGATCGTAATTCCTGCATTGCTTGTTTTCCTCCCGTTAGGACAACGTTAGGGTCTGGATGGTTCATTTCATTTGCTATTATTTCTAATAATTCTTTACCGGTTTTTTCTCCAGCGTTTTTATCGGTTTCATTGATTAATTGTAATAGGCGGGCAGTTACCGGATTTAACTCCATAAAAACAATTTGATCATCAATATTACGATAAACAACGATGTAAGTAGCTTGTTCAGTTGTCTCTTGTGGTTGGAATTCAGGACTGATTTTATGTACTGGAAAGTGGTAACTCAGAAACCAGGCTAAAGATGACATCACTGGTACGTTTTCAAGTAAATCACCGTCTGCATCTATTTTGTTAATGTCATTTTCAAGATCGACTAACCCCAATGCTAATTCAACCCATTCATAGTGAGCCAGTTCAAGTAAGAAGGGTGGATCAGTTGCGAGAATATTACGATCATTTTCCAGATATTTTAAAAATTCACGCGGCATCTCGGGAAATAATGGAGTATGTGCATGATGAATCGAAAAATAATCACGAATTAATTTATGCCATTCCTTTTCACCGTAAATGCTCTTTATTACAGGAAAGCTATTTGACATGAAACTTTCAACATTATTATAAAATAATTCGTTGTAGATGTTCATTCGACGTTGTTCTACGTCGGCTGGTCTCGGATTTTTCTGTGGATCGCGAATGTGAGCAGCAAATTCGTATTGGCGACGAATAAATTCGGGTTGTTTATCTTTGTTTGATGTTTGCATTTTGTGGGTTTCGCCATTTTTCCTGATACGCAGCAATGGTATCCACTTCAGATAATAATTCAGGAATCGATGGTATGTTAAAATCGCGTTCGAGTAAGGTTGGAATTGTTCCATACAGCTCATACGCTTGTTCTAATAGATTCCATACAGGATCGATGACTTCTGAACCATGAGTATCAACCCGTAGATCTTCGGCCTCATCATAGTGTCCAGCTATATGAATATACGATATTCTATCACCGGGGATGGCTTTTAAAAATTCGGAAGCATCATACTTGTGATTAATACTATTCACATAAATATTGTTAACATCTAATAAAAATTTACAATCGGCTTTTTCGAGTACGGCATTAAGAAAGTCAATTTCTTCCATTTCTTTGCCGGGAGCCGCGTAATAAGAAACATTCTCCATCGCAATTTGTTCGCCAATGATATCTTGAGTTTTTTGAATTCGTTGTGCGACGTAATTGACAGCTTCTTCAGTAAATGGGATGGGCATTAAATCGTATAAATGACCTGCATCACTGCAGTAACTTAAATGCTCACTGTAATGCGTTATATTGTGTTCTTTCATTAAACGCTTAACACGGTGAATAAAGGCTTCATCCAGAGGAGCCGGGCTTCCAATGGATAAGGATAAACCGTGGATAACAAATGGTGTTTGCTCAGTAAAATTGCGAAATTTTTTACCCCAGATACCGCCAACACCTATCCAATTCTCGGGAGCGACTTCCATAAAGTCAACTTGGGGATGAGGATGATCTGCGAGCGGTTCCATAATAGACCGTCGCAGACCTAGTCCTGCGCCATGAACCGGGTATTTATGATTGCTCATGGTATTTAAATGCTCAGCTTATTTTTTACCACCGCATTTGCCTTCACCGCATTTACCTTCTTTTTTCATTTTTTCTTTATCCATACCTTTCATTTTTTCGCCGCATTTACCATCTTTAGCCATTTTGCCTTTCATTTTCTCACCGCATTTACCTTCACCGCATTTACCTTCTTTACCTTTTGCGTCTTTCATAGTGCCGCCACATTTGCCTTCACCACATTTGCCTTCAGCAGTTTTGCCTTCAGCAGCTATTTGCATATAACCATTTGATAATTCGTTCATTCCAAAAGGATTTGTGTCTGCTGCAGAAACACTTCCTGTAGCTGCTACTGATACTACAGCGGTACTAATTGCAATTGAGATTGGTTTTAATAAATTGATAGTTGACATCGAGTGCCTCCATAATGTTAAAAAAATTGAGCTTATTAACTCGTTTATATATTCAGATAATTATTGTTTTATTATACCGAACTATTGTTCTACGAGAATAATTAACTAAACACTCGCATTGTCAAATATGACATTACTGTTAGAGTAAAGTTTCAGATATTTAAGACTGTACTCTAAATAATCGAAATGATTATTATAAAATTATGTAAAGTATTGTTTTCTTGTTAATTATTACCAGTAGAACAGTGATATAATAACTGTTATTTACTCAAATAAAAATATATTGCAACAATTTGTTATAAAAAAGTGAGAAAATCTGCAATTCTCGAGAATAATAACATTGATCTAGTAATATTGAATTGTATGGTTATTATACAAGCTTCTGTAAGCAATCGATATAAAGAGATTCATCTGGTAATTCATTATTATGTTGGGCATTCCATATCATCTGTCCAAGGCATTCCATCATATGATGTTCTACAATATGTTGATCATTATATTTATTAAGTAATTGTTGATATAACTGAATGATTTGCACGGGTCGTTTGGTAGATAATTGCTCGTGTATCGAGATATGCATAGCCATGTGTAAAAATGGGTTAGATTCTCCATTTTCAGGAAGATAGTCTTTATCAATAAAATCATTTTCATGGCCTAACATATCGTGGTATTCCGGATGTAACTTAATGATTTTAACAATAATTTCATCCATAGGAGTCAATGCAAGATTCTTTTGAAAATTGTTCCAGGCATTAAAAAATATTTTACGCAGTTGAGAGCGATCTTGTGTAAACATATTATTCTAGATTTTTTTCGGTAAATTCACACAAATCTTCAATTACGCACGCCCCACAGCGAGGCTTACGTGCTATACAAGTATAGCGACCATGTAAAATTAGCCAGTGATGTGCGTTTAGTTTAAACTTTTCGGGCACTGTTGCTAACAATTTTTTTTCAACCTCGATAACATTTTTACCCGGAGCAATTCCAGTTCTGTTAGATACCCTGAAGATATGTGTATCTACCGCTATTGTGGGCTGGCCAAAAGCAGTATTTAAAACTACATTTGCAGTTTTTCGGCCGACACCAGGTAAGGCTTCGAGTGCAATTCTATTATCAGGTACTACGCTGTTGTGTTCTTTGGCTAATATTTTACAGGTCTTAATAATATTTTTACCTTTGGTATTATATAATCCAATGGTTTTAATATATTTTTTTATTCCAGCTTCGCCTAATTTAGCCATTTTATCCGGTGTATCGGCTTTTTTAAAAAGTGCAACGGTCGCCTTGTTAACACCTTTATCGGTAGCTTGAGCCGATAATATCACTGCGATTAATAATTCAAATGTCGATTTATAATTTAACTCGGTTGTCGGTTCGGTTATGTGTTTTTTTAAGCGATTAAAGATTGCGTGGCGGCGTTGCGGCGTCATAATAAAAATTTAAATAGTGTATTAAGATGTTTCAGATAACACCGGTGTTACAGAAATTTTAATGGTCTTGGTCGCTTTTGATTGTTGATAATTATCAATAACATTTTTAAGTGCTATTAATAAGCCTAAACCAATAAAAGCGCCAGGGGCAAATACGGCCAGTAAAAAACCACCATCAAAAAAGGTAACGGTTAGCACTTCACTACCTGCACCAAACATCAATTCGGCTTGTTGTAAAAAGGTACCAAACCCCAGTATTTCTCGCATAGCACCTAATACGACCAGTACCGAAGTAAAACCCAGCCCCATAAAAAATCCATCCAGACTCGATGCGACAGGGTTATTCTTGGACGCAAAAGATTCAGCTCGGGCTATAATAATACAGTTTGTTGTTATGAGTGGTATAAAAACGCCTAATATTAAGTGTAGTTGATGAAAATAAGCATTCATAAACAGTTCAATAGCAGTAACGACAGCGGCAATAATTAATACAAATACCGGGATTCGTATTTCAGGACGAATCCAGGAACGGATTAATGATACGATTAAATTCGTTATGATCAGGGTAAGTGTGGTCGCTACTCCCATACCCAAGGCATTTATGGTGGTATTGGAAACTGCCAACATAGGGCAGAGACCAAGTAACTGGATTAATGCCGGGTTATTATCCCACATACCATTTTTAATAATTGATTTTGTGCTCATAATATTGCGTAATAAATAGTGTAAATTAACTTTTTATTTATAATTAAGCTCAGTCTGAACTTGCCTTCAATTTTTCATCTTCAATAGCAAATAAACTATCACGATTGTCTTTAAAATATAACAAGGTATTTTGTACGGATTTAACAACAGCCCGCGGTGTAATGGTAGCACCCGTAAATTCGTCAAATAATCCACCGTCTTTTTTAACAGCCCATTGCTGTTTTGTGGTATTTGCTAATGATTTACCGGTAAAGTTTAGTATCCAGTTTGACTTACGCACGTCGATACCATCGCCAAGCCCCGGTGTTTCAATATGTTTGGTTACTCGAACACCGGCTAAATCACCATTATTATATATTGCAATTAATAACTGAATTTTACCATTATAGCCATTGGGTGCAATGCTGTTAATAATAACGGCGACAGGTTTGCCTTTCAGACGAGCTCGATAGACCGCAACTGGTTTATAACTGCCCAGCAATTCCGGTTTTGTTACGTAAATAACATCATTAAATATATCATTATCACGTTGATCGGGCGGGATTAATATATTCAGGCTGCGTAAAAAATATTCCCGTTCGACAGTTTCTATTATTGGTTTTGTTATCATATTGGTATAGGCCAGAATAATAGTTCCGGTTAATGCAAATGCGCCTAATACCAAGGCATTAATTGACATGTTTTTTAAAAACATTTAGTTGTCCTGGTGTTTATTATCACGGTGTCCAAATACACGTGGTTTTGTGTAATAGTCAATGGTTGGTACCGCCATATTCATTAACAAGACTGCGAAGGCAACGCCATCAGGATAACCACCCCATGTTCTAATAATATAAACAAGAATACCGATACCAGTTGCATAATATAACCGGCCTTGTTGTGATGTTGCCGCGGTTATTGGGTCAGTCGCTATAAAAAATGCAGCGAGCATTGTTGCGCCTGAAAACAAATGAAATGATGGTGTTACAAATGCATCCGGATCATACATATTTGCAAGCATTGCCATAATTAATAGGCCTGCAAGTAGTCCTACAGGAATATGCCAGCTAATGATTCTTTTGTACATTAACCAAAGACCACCGAATAAGTACATTAAATTAATCCATTCCCAATTCAAGCTGCCAAAATTTCCGAATAAATAATTTTTAGAATTTTGTATTTCATCGATTGTTTTATTTAAACCTAATTGTGTTCTAACCGTATCCAGGGGGGTAGCCATAGTGATACTGTCATAACTGATATTTTCAGGAAACACACCAAATAGATTGTAATTTAAATATTCTAAAAAAGATAAATGATAAAAATCCGGGAAAACGGCCATTAACTGTATTGAGTCAGGAGCGATCCATGAAGTCATGTGCAATGGAAAAGAAATTAATAAAACTGCATAACCTACCATTGCAGGGTTAAATGGATTGTATCCTAACCCGCCATAAAGATGTTTCGCAATGACAATGGCAAAACCAGTTCCGATAAATGGAATCCACCACGGTACTAACGGCGGGATTGCCAGTGCAATTAAAATTGCCGTTACCACAGCACTGCCATCTAGAATAAAAGGTTTGATTGGGCGTTTTCTTAACTTAAGAATTCCAGCTTCAAATAAAATGGCTGAAATAATAGCGATAACCAGATTAATAATGGCGCCACCACCAAAAAAATAGATAAAAATAAGCATGCCGGGAATTAACGCAATTATAACATTAAGCATAACACTACCGACGCTTAAAGGTTGGTGTATATGGGGTGAACTTCGAAAGGGTAATAAATTCATATGAGTGCCATTATTTTTTGACCATTTCTTTATTTATGTCGTTGTTATTTTCATGCGCTTTTTTAATTTTTTCTTCACGTTGTTCTTTTCGACGTTTATCAATTTCTTTAATTGCTTTTTGTTGTTCGGGTGTTAAGTTAGAGACATTTTGCCGAATTTCTTTCTGGGTATCCCGTTTTTGTTGCAGCCTCGCCATAGCTTGTGCGACTAAATCATTTTTAACTGTTTTTGTTTTATTTGTTTCAGAGTTAGTATCCGAAGGTGATTTTGTAGCTGATTTTTTATTTTTTAATAATTCCTTTTTCTTTCTTAATTTTTCAGCTTTTTCGATTTTTTCCCGTTCTAAACGTAATTCATGAAATTCATGACGTTCACGTGCAATAGTGGATTTTTGGGTAATTCGTTCTTGTGCGTAAATTTCTGTTTTTGCATAACGATAATATTGCACCAGTGGAATTTGACTCGGACAAACATAGGCACAGCAACCGCATTCAATGCAATCAAATAAATTATATTTTTGAGTACCATCAAAGTCTTTGGCTTTTGCATACCAGTATAATTGTTGCGGTACAAGCTGAGCTGGACAAACTCTGGCACATTCACCACAGCGAATACAAGGCATAGTTGAAATTTTTGTGTCACTTTTTTGTTTTAGAGTCAAGATACAATTAGTGGTTTTAATGACCGGAGATTTCTCATTTTGTAAATTAAACCCCATCATTGGACCACCAATAATAATTTCATCGACATTATCGTAGTTTATCTTACACTGTTGTAATAATTCATAAATCGGTGTCCCGATTAGAACTTCAAGATTTTTAGGATCCTTAATTCCATCACCTGTGACAGTAACATAACGTGAAATCAATGGTTCCTGAATGGCCACAGCTCGATAAACAGCTAAAGCTGTTGCCACATTGTGACAACTTACGTTTAGATCAATGGGTAGACCACCACTCGGTATCTCTTTATTGATTAAGACTTTAATTAATTGTTTTTCTCCACCGGTTGGGTAAATGGTTGGTATCCTTTGAATCGTTATAAACTTTAATTCATCGTCATTCAGCGTATCAACCAGTGTTTTAAATGCTTGTGGTTTATTATCTTCTAAAGCAATGATGCATTTTTCAGCTTGCAAGGCATGACGTATTATTAGCAAGCCATCGATAATTTCCCGTGCATGGTCTTGCATAATTTTTGCATCGCAAGTGATGTAAGGTTCACACTCGGCACCGTTTAATATTAGCGTTGAAATTTTATTATTGTAACCTGGGTTCATTTTAATGAAACTAGGAAAACCAGCACCACCCAGGCCAACAATTCCTGCTTCTCGAATAATATTTCGCAATGCACTGGGATCAATATTTAAAAAATCGGGGGATGGATCTTTACGCCAACGCCAATTTTCTTTGCCATCTGTTTTAATCACAATACAAAGAGCTGTTTTACCTGATGGATGGGCAACTGGGTGATCTTCAATTGCGATAACTGTGCCGGAGCTCGGTGCATGAATTGCAGCACTAATATAGTCTGTTGCTTTTGCAATAATTTGTGCTTTACGAACTTTTTCTCCAACAGAAACAATTGGTTCTGCAGCTGAACCAATGTGTTGTTGCATCGGAATATAGAGTTTTTTTGGCAGCTTTGCCATTGCAACCGGGCTTGTGAGTGATTGTTCTTTATGTTGTTCCAAATGCAAGCCACCATTAAAATGACCAAGTTTTTTCCAGGGCATCATGATTGTTGTTCTCCTGAATCAAACTTGGTTTCAGGTATCAGTAGCTTTGTTATTAAAGGTTTTCGTGGATCATCTTCCAGTGGTGTGGGCGGATATGGCCATTTCCAGTCTTTAATTTCTTCATTAACTGGAACCATATCGATACAATCAACCGGGCATGGCGGGATGCACAATTCACAACCGGTACATTCATCGATAATAACTGTGTGCATTTGTTTAGCGGCACCTAAAATACAATCAACAGGACATGCTTGAATGCATAGAGTGCAACCAATACAAACCTGTTCATCTATGATTGCTACCAGGGTTTCTTCAATGTGGCTACCATGCTCTTCATTTAGTGGTGTTGGCTCTCTGTCGAGTAAATCAGCCAGCGCACTAATGACTTGTTCACCACCCGGTGGGCATTGATTTATTTCGGCTTCGCCATCAGCAATTGCCTGGGCATAAGGGCGACAACCCGCATAGGTACATTGGCCACATTGTGTTTGAGGCAATAAGGCATTAATTTGATCAACAACCGGATTTTCTTCAACTTTAAAATATATAGAAGCAAAGCCGAGAATTAATCCAAAAATTACAGCAAGTATTGTTACGATGAGAATGGCACTAAGCATATTTAGATTTTTATTAAGCCAGAGAAACCCATGAAAGCCATTGCCATTAGACCTGCGGTAATTAATGCGATGGATGTACCTTGAAAAACAGCAGGTACATCTGCAACATTAATTCGTTCACGCATTGCAGAAAACAAAATTAGTACCAGAGAGAAACCGATTGAGGCACCAAAGCCATACAAAAAGGATTCTATAAAATTATTTCCTTCATTAACATTTAGTAAGGCCACACCTAAAACTGCACAATTTGTTGTGATCAAAGGTAAAAATATCCCTAATACTTGATAGAGTAGTGGGCTGGTTTTCCTGACACTCATTTCGGTAAATTGCACAACAACTGCGATTACTAAAATAAATGTGATTGTCCTGAGATAACCTAATCCAAACGGCTCTAGTAGATAAGCATTAACGAGATAACTAAAAACAGACGATAATGTCAATACAAAAGTTGTAGCCATCGACATACCGATGGCAGTATCAAGTTTTCTTGATACACCCATAAATGGACATAAGCCAAGAAACTTCACTAACACAAAGTTATTAACTAAAATGGTACTGACAAGAATAAGTGCGTATTCAGACATACTTTATTATAACAATTATTTAAGTAGTGTGCGTTTAGCATGAGTGTAATATATGGAATAGCCATTGATTATTTCGGGATATTCAACGGATATATAAAATTCGCGGTCTTCACCCACAATTGCTGTTAAAATCTCCAGAAATCAATAGGGTGATTGTATGGTTCAAATTGTAGAAGCAAATTTCAGCAATAAGATACACTGTGACGATTTTGTCATATTATTAAACGAATATGCTTGTTGTGTCATGGGTGGAGGAACTGCACTTGATTTACGGGTGCAAAACAATCTACCAGCCGAAATTGCTTCACGTGACTTTATTACAGTTTTTATGGCTTATGATAATGGCACAGCAATAGCATTATTGACATGTATGGAAGGCTTTTCAACGTTTCAATGTCGTCCATTAATGAATATACATGATGTATATGTTACCAAGGAATATCGGGGCCAGGGAATCTCGACTAAACTGTTATTTTTAGCTGAAAAATTAGCGATAAAAAATTCTTGTTGTAAGTTAACTCTGGAAGTACTACAGGGAAATACTACGGCTAAAATGGTGTATAAAAAGTTTGGTTTTGAGGGTTACACATTAAATTCTGAATCAGGAAATGCCTTATTCTGGGAAAAGAAGTTGATTCAATAATTATTTTATGACTAATGCTAACTTACCAATATTGTATTCATTTAGACGTTGTCCTTATGCAATTCGTGCAAGAATGGCCCTGGTTTATTGTGATATTAAAGTTGAGTTGCGCGAGGTTGATTTAAATAATAAACCCAATGAATTAATTAAAATTTCATCAAAAGCTACAGTACCAGTTTTATTATTTCGCGATGGTCGTAAATTGGAAGAAAGTCTTGATATTATTAATTGGGCAATGTCAGTTCAAGATAAAGATGGATGGTTAGTGTTAGATAAAAAGCAAAAAATTTTAGCGAATTTATTGATAAATGAAAATGATACAGAGTTTAAATTATGGTTAGATAAATATAAATATTCGCAGCGGTTTCCTGAACACTCGGAAATCTATTATCGGCAACAAGGAGAGATGTTCTTAAATAAGTTAAATGGTCTTTTGACAGACCAACAGTATTTAATTAGAAATAATTTAACTTATGTTGATATTGCTCTTGCTCCTTTCATCAGGCAGTTTTCCAATGTAGATCGAGATTGGTTTAGAAATTCAAAATATCAATTACTGGTTCCGTGGCTTGAAAATATCCTTGATTCCACTATTTTCATTAAAACTATGCAGAAATACCCCGTTTGGGGAATAGGGAATAAGAAAAGTATTTTCCCCTGATAAAGTCTCGTTTTTATGATAGTGAAAAACGATTAAATAGGCTAAATGCTACAAAATTAAACCAAATTTATTGTTCTAACCCACAAAAAATTACTAACGTACACAATTTCATCTATCCCTGAATCATGCAATTGTGTAAAATGCATATAAATTTTAATGGCTAAAGTAGGTAAGGTGATGATTGTTAAAGCAGTTCGTGAAGGCTTAGGTCGATTTATTGTGTTGGTTAATTACTTAACTCGACCTACTAAAATAGAACGCCCGGTTAGAGTTCAACAAGAGATTGATGCATCAGCAAAAGCTCTATCATTATATCAATTTTATGCTTGTCCTTTTTGTGTAAAAACTCGACGCACGATACATCGATTGAATGTCCCAATTTCATTTGTTGATGCCCAGGGCAATCAACAAAATAGAGAAGATTTATTAACAGGTGGTGGCGCAATTAAAGTACCTTGCTTACGTATCGATGAAAATAATAAAACTACCTGGATGTACGAATCAAATAATATCATTAGTTATTTAAATGATCGTTTCGATGATACTAAACAGGCAGGATCTGCAATTCTATAATTTCGCAATGTCGTATAATTTTGTCTATGACATTGACCACTGAAAAAATTATAGAACAAACTCAATGCTGGATTACCAATGTTATAGTTGCATTTGATTTTTGCCCATTTGCTAAACGTGAGCTTGAACGTGCTAGTGTTTATTACAAGGTTGTTCAAGATAGCGATCAAGATATGGTAATGGCAGGAGCTCTTGAAAGTTTTATGACTGAGTGTTTTCGTTTAGATGCTCGACCTGAAATTGAAACATCATTTTTAATATTCCCAAATAGTTTTACTGAATTTTCATTTTTTCTTGAGTTAGTTTATTTGGCAAATGAATTATTAGTTGCTCAAAATTACGAAGGAGTTTATCAAATAGCCAGCTTTCATCCTGAATATTGCTTTGCTGAAAAATCACAAGATGATGCATCAAATTTTACCAATCGTTCACCTTTTCCAATGTTACATTTATTACGTGAGTCAAGTATGACTTTAGCTCTGGAAAATTATCCTGAGTCCGATCAAATTTTTTTACGAAATATAGAAAAATCACGTGAATTAGGTAACAATGTATTTCAGAAGTTATTGGAGAAGTGTACGAAATAAATAATGCGACAATTTTAAAAGGGATAAGATTGATAATGATATCTGTGTACGTGAGTGAATTAGCAATATATCCAGTTAAATCATTAGCTCAAATATCTCTGAAAGAATCTCGAGTAGATGATTTTGGTCTGGAAAACGATCGACGCTGGATGGTGGTAGATGAAAAAGGGCATTTTATAACGCAACGTCAACAGTCACGAATGTGTTTAATTCAGGTAAAATTAATCTACGTAAAATCACGGCTGAACGCTGTTCAACTATCTGCTATTGAAATGCCGTCCATAACAGTTGAATTACCATCTACCAAAAAATCCGTTTTAGTGACGGTATGGCATGATCAATGTAATGCCATTGATTGTGGCGATGCAGTTGCAGATTGGCTATCAGAATTTTTATCAGTGAAATGTCGTCTCGTGTATTTTACTCAGGACGAAATTCGACAAGTTGATCAAACATTTGCTAAACCAAAGGATAAAACCGCATTTAGTGATGGCTTTCCTTTCTTACTTATTTCTCAAGCGTCACTCGATAATTTAAATAACAAGCTCGATGTTGCTCTACCAATGAAACGTTTCCGTCCTAATATTGTTGTAACTGGTTGTGATGCATTTGCGGAGGATAATTGGAAAAAAATACGTATTGGTGACTTGGTTTTACGAGTTGTTAAGCCATGCAGTCGATGTGTGATACCTAATATTAATACAGAAAC
>JBGMQW010000091.1:0-1862 GCA_048060815.1 Thiohalomonadales bacterium
TTGATCACCATATGTAGGTATTTTTTACGAAATATTCTCTTTATAGATTTAATCTAAACTAATTAATTGAAATTTAAATAATAATTTGACGTTGGAATCAATCTACATATATAGTGTATGACCGAGTAATGGAAAACCCCACAGTTTCAATACAAATAAAAATAACAAAAATGAAACTGTTGGTTAGAATTATAAGGAATCCTTCCTCATGTCAGATGAAAGTCGGGCAATAGTTTTAAGTACTGTGATTATAAGCACTGTCGCTGTAACAATGTTTGCAGTATATGTGTTTGTGAATAGCGATAATCAAAGTGAACTTAATTCTGATAAAATCGCTAAAAAATCACCTGATATAAATATTCCTGGACTGGATGATCTTGAAATTGATTATGAAAAAAAATTAGTCATGGGTATATTCCCCAGACGAAATACCGCTAAGACAATTCGAATGTTTAATCCACTTGCACATTACCTATCTAAAAAATTGGGAATGTCTGTCGTGGTTGATACTTCAAGCGACTTTAAAACTTTTTGGCAAAAAGTCAAAGATAAGAAATTTGATATAGTTCATTATAATCAACTACATTACGTATTGAGCAATGAAAAATTTAATTACACTGCAATAATTAAAAATCAGGAATTTGGTATTGATAGCATAAGACCCATTATCGCGGTTCGCAATGATAGTAATATAAAATCAATCCGGGACTTACGTAACAAAGTTGTTCATTTTGGTGGAGGTAAGCTCGCTATGGTATCTCATATTGCAAATCGTGTTGCGATTCGTGATATGGGATTAAGCGATAACGAATATCGATGGAAATATGTTAAAAATCCACCACGTACGGCAATATCAGTATTTAATATGAGTGCCGATGCGGCTAGTATAGGAGAAGGTGTTCTGGATTTTCCTCAAATTAAACGCTCTATCACTTCTAAAGAATTTCGAAAAATATATCTTGGACCCGATTTACCGCATTTGCCCTGGGCAGTAAGCGACAAAATTTCTCCTGATCTTAAAGTCAAAATTCAATCTGCAATGCTAGTATTAAATAACTCAAACGCCGGTATTGATTTATTAAAAAATGCTTCAATTACAGGGTTTTCTAAAGCTATTGATAAAGAATATGACATAGTACGATCAATCTATAAAAAATATTCTTCTTATTCAGTCAATTCAAAAATCAAAAACGTTCAACGATCTGTCAAAACAATTCGACATTCAATTAATGAAGCAGAACAAAAAACTAAAGAATACGCAATTAAATAATCCGGTATTAAATTGTCACAAGCTCATCTTGAAAATGACGTGTTCCTCTATCATCAATCCAGCTAATTGATATTGGAAAGTCACATATTTTTCCATAGCCCATGGTTGTTATCGCAAGAATATCAACAACGACTCCCGGCAATACAGTAGAAATTGGAAAAAGTGTTTTCGCATCTAACACGGTTAACCGAGGTTTCAGTGCTGAATCTTTTATTTCGATAGAATCTCTAATCCCGTTACTCAGTTCTTCTTCATTGATAACCCTTATCGGTTCTCCAATAATAAGATCGATATCTTTTGCTAGAACGGTACCAGTATTTTTTAAAACTAGCCGTAATTGATTCCGGACATCACGTTTTGCTGTTATCATTAATGACACATCAATACTTGTATATCTTTCTAATATAGGTTTAACGACATCCTTATTTTTGGCAGATCGCTTTTTAAATTGTTTAGAGTGAATGTTTTTACCAGCTCGCCTGAACGCTAGTATTGAAATAACGAGCGCTAACAATGACACTGCTAATATAGCGAGTTGAATCCACTCATTAGGTGAAATAGATTTAATTAAATCATTCATAAATTATTATTA
>JBGMQW010000091.1:1962-8417 GCA_048060815.1 Thiohalomonadales bacterium
TTATATGTGGTCTAAAGTGACGAATTTTGGTGTAAATAAACAATATCTGTATTAGTAACTCAACACTTAATGAAATTAAAACCGGAGCAGTGATTAATTTGTAATGAATGTAATTATTTTGCTTACCCTAATATTTATCTGGAATAGGCATAATATTTGCAAGAATTTACTAGGTATAAAAGGTAAAAACCTGGGAAATAACCGGAGGTTGATGTGACTAAATTAATGAATAGTAAAGTACTTGTGATGCTACTAATTTCTCTAACGTTAATAAATACGAGCAACACAGTTTATGCAAATGAATGCATGAGTTATATTCAGAATAAAACAATTACAATCAATGGCTTAAAAATATGTGAATCAGCCTACAATGGCATCTCAGACATTTATAGTTGCCAGGATTACCAATCCGCTGATAGAAATTACCGGGTATTATACAAAGGCGGTATTGTACCAAAAGCTATTGTTGTCCTTAATGAGCAACAGCAAGAAAAAATAATTTGGGCTACAATATTTGGTGATAAAAAACTACACTGCCCGTTAATTGCCCCTCGTGGTATCCATATAAATGCTAAACACCGCGGTACTGGAATCTGTACAAATGACCATGATCAATTTGTTCCTTGCAGCGTCTATGAGCATAAAGTATCGCGCCAGATAGACTCGCATCGCTATTTAGTTTTTTATCCAACTAATGAAACAAATACAAACCTTATTAAAGTGGAAACCTATATTTTTGATGCGACTGAAGATGCGATGACAGCTGAAATAGCATATCAATTCGGATTAAGTCTGTTAGATACGGAATGCTGTAGCCAACAAGCCATGACCTATCTGGAATATGCTTATCATTTATACCCAAAAGCGAACAAATATAGTAAAGCCTATAATAATGCAAAATTTGATTTATCAATAAATGAAGCTCAAAATAATCAGGATAAATAATTTTCGATAATACATAAGCAAAAAGCACTTCATATGAAGTGCTTTTTTATTTGAACAAAACTTAAATGCTATTTCCTCATTAAATACTTTTGGCCCTCACACCTAGAGCATTCATGAAGGATAACGTCCGTCTTTGTTTCCTTGATACTTCCTTGTCATTTCTTTGTACTAATGTTGATATCATAGAGAACTTCCATGTTTTTAAATAAATATATACACCCGGTTCCCAGTTATATATTTGACATCACATTAGTTGTGTTGAATGTATATGTATCCTTACATACCTCCCTGAACGAATATGAAGATCCATTCTTCATTAATACATTCAAATAACCATTCAACGAAACGAATCATAATTAAAATATAGAGTATGAACAAGATGACAGAGTAATTTATTTCGAAGTGTTTTTAAAAAAGATAAGCAGATTGTTTTTTTTTGAAAAAACAAAATAATTAGCAGTACAGTTAATCGGTATTTAATAATTAATGATTAATAAAACACCATTTTTACATGAACCTGATATAGAATATCAGCTATTTTCCTTCGTATACTAATTTGAAACCGAGAATCAAGTGTATGATTTTAATAGGTATTCTCAATATGTGCCACTAATTGTTTAGCTTGTTCACGTGTATAGAAGCAGTTTTCAAAAACAAATCCTGAAATAACTGATTGTTTAATTTTCATGGGTTTATTGGCATCATTTCGGCTTAAAATTAAATGTTTAGGCAAACCGTCATAAATATGAATGGGAGCAGGATCACCATTACTAAAGCTTGAAACATATGTCTTACCGGATTCGAAATCCAGAAATGCTGGAATGAAATGGTATCCGCGATTTTCTTCGCTAACACCACCTGTATTCTGAAAATATTGATTTTCATTAACAAGCCTGCGAGAATCTTTTGAAAAAATCAAAGGGTATTCTTTAACACACATTTCCATGCTCCTGGTTTTATATTCTTCTTGATTAAAGCTTAGTCGAATGTAAATGAATACAAGCTGAATAATTTAACAAAAATAGTAGTAACTATTCACGCTTTTCGGACTTCATTAAAACTTTCTCAGCCACACTTTTATAAGTGTTTCACGCGACCTATCCTCACATTTGTATTTTATTGAAATACACTAAATAATTACTCATACCGTAGTGCATCTATCGGATCCAAATTTGCTGCTTTAGCCGCAGGAACAATACCAAAAATAATTCCAACCAGGACAGAAAATCCAAAGGATAATAAAACTGCCCAGTATGGTACGTGTGCCGGTGGGAAATTCGGTATCAACGACAATAGCAAACCGAATCCGTAACCAATCAAAATGCCCAGAATTCCACCTAGTATACAAAGTATCATTGCTTCGATTAAAAACTGTAATAATATGTGTTGTCGTTTTGCTCCAATCGCCTTACATATTCCAATTTCACGGGTTCGTTCACTCACTGACACTAACATGGTATTCATAATACCAATACCACCTACCAGTAATGAAATACTCACTATACCTATCATTGCCAGAGTGATTATATCTATAATTCCTGTAAAGGTTTCCATTAATTGTTCTGGTGTCTGAATTTTAAAATCGTCTTCTTGTGAACCTAATTTATGTGTTTCTCTTAATAGACGTCGTATTTTTTCAGTGACAGAATTAATTTTATCAGGGCTAACTACATTGAATATAATTCTAATATCAGGTTTTTCAAGATTACCAAGAATACTTTGCATCGTATTATAAGGAAGTAAAACATAATCATCCTGGCTCATACCGAACATTTCACCCTTTGCCTCCATTAGCCCAACAATCTTAATCCATTCACCACTTATTTCGATATATTTTCCTACAGGATTTTCTGGTAATGATAAGTTCTCTCGTACTTTTTCTCCAATGACACATACTCGACGACGTGTTTTATTATCACTATCAGATAAAAACCGCCCATACCGAGCATATAGCTGCATAACATCCTTTGCGTTATATGTTGTACCTTCAACCCGACTAAATGTCGTTCGTACAGCATATTGAATTTTACTGGCAGGATTTATCTGGGAAAACAACATCGGCGTTATCGATGAAATACCATCGACTCGATACTGAATTAATTCCACATCCCTGGTTGTTAACTTAGCAAACCTGCCTTTTAAATGCTCCTCCAGTGGTACATAAGACTCAACTACTAAACTGTTCGAACCCAGCCCTTCAAATTGTTGCATGATATTATATTTTACCCCTTGTAATATTGATACAAGGACAATTACCGAGGCAACACCAATAATAATACCCAACATGGTTAATACACTGCGAATCCTCCGGGCATTGATTGAAATTAATGCAGAACGAATACTTTCACTATAAATAGACAAACTAGTCATTGCGACACATGATCCTGGGCTATTTCGCCATCACTAAGATTGATGAATCGATTGCAATGTTGCGCAATATCATTTTCGTGAGTAACAATAATTATGGTATGTTTTTCCTGGTGTAACTCATCGAATAATTTCATTATCTCAGCTGATGTTTTCGAGTCCAGATTACCGGTTGGCTCATCAGCTAATAATATAGATGGCTTGGTCACCAGGGCTCGAGCAATGGCTACTCGTTGTCGTTGACCGCCAGATAATTCATTTGGTAAATGTGATAGTCTATTTGCTAGCCCTACACGATCTAATACACGTTGTGCTCTAATTTTTCTTGTCGCTAATGGTATACCTTGGTATATAAGTGGTTGCATAACATTTTGAAGTGCAGATAATCTCGGGAGTAAATGAAAACTTTGAAAAATGAAACCTATTTCCTTATTTCGAATCTCAGCTAATTGATCCTGATTTAATTCACTCACCTTTTTTTCATTTAAATAATATTCTCCATTACTTGGTTTATCCATACAACCCAGAATATTCATCATAGTCGACTTTCCTGAACCCGACGATCCAGTGAACGCAACATATTCATTACGTTCGATATTAATATTAATTTTATTTAGCGCATTAATTGTTTCTAGACCAAGTTGATAGTGCTTACTTATAGCTTTTAATGTAATTAAACTCACAAATCTAATCTCCTGACGAATAACTAATTTATCCCTGGTGTAGCTCTAGAGTGGGCTTAATTTCATTTATATCAAGAGCATCACCACTAAGTAAATGTCGTAAAATATTATCTGGTCCGATAATAATAGTATCATTCAGATTAACACCACTTTTAATTTCCTGATATTCATCATCCGATATACCGGTCGTAACTTCGATTTTTTGAGCAACATTTTTTTGATTCACAAATACAAAATACCTGGTTTTTTTATTTTCAAGATTGTTTTCCACCATAATGGCCTGTATCGGGACAGCTGGTACCTTGCTACTGGAATTAGTAAAAATCTCTGCCCGGCAAGACATTCCAGGACGTAACTTGATCTTGTCATTATCGATCAGACGAATTTTAACTTTAAAACTTAAACCCTGACGACCCTTTTCAACTTTTGCAGTACTCGCAATTGTTTCAACAATACCTTTTAGTGGTTGTTCTGGATACGCAATTGCTACAATCTCAGCTTGCTGATTTATCGCAATATTTGCTATATCTGCCTCATCAACATTTATTTCAGTAGAAATACTGCCTGGATCAGCAATTATCATCAAACTTGATCCTCTCATACTGGTTGCACTGGGTATTACAGTTTCACCTACTTTAATATCGAGTGACGTAACTATTCCATCGATTGGAGAATAAATTCGGGTTTTATTAAGTGAATTCTCAGCTTGTTGTAATTGACCTTTAGCTTGAGATAAAGATGCATCAAGGGATTTTAGCTCAACTTTTGCCACTTCCAGTTTATTCACTAAAATATCAAAGATGTCCTCATTAATTAAATTTTGCTTAAATAACGTCTCTTTTCTCTGCTTTTGTTCTTTTAAGATATCAACTCGAAGAAGCTGGGCTTCAATATTACTCTCGCTTAAACGAACCAGGGCTTTTTGTTGTACCACGACTGCTGCATTTGCTTCATCATTAATTTTAAGTAACAGTTGATGTTGCTTGACTTCATCACCTTCTTTGACATATATTTTTTCAACCCTACCTGCTTCTTCTGTCGATAAGAGTACTTCCTGAGCATGTACTAATTTTCCAGAAGCAAGAATAGAAGATTCAATAACACGAGCAGCAAGTAATTCGGCGTCTACCATTTTAGCGTTGCGTCCACCTAAAATATTACTTAATAGTGTCAGCACAAAGACGACACTAATAATTCCTGCAAAAATAAATACTTTTTTATATTTCATATATTAACTACACTATAATTATAAACCAGATACCGTAAACCAATGTATAAGGCAGTAATACGATGATTGTCGATGTTAACCACGATTTATTCGTAATTTTCTGATATCCAATCACTAATAAAACCATTACCCAGATAAGAGTTAGATCAAGCGAATCGAGCAGTGGTTTAATAGCTGAATCAAAATCTAAACGGAAGAATAAATTATTGAAGCTTAACGGGTTTAATTCATCAAGTCGGAATTGATTGTTAGACATCAAGCTAATATTTATACCCGATGCCAGCACGGTAAATAACATTGGCATGAAACTCCAACAGACTACAGAAAACCAGTTTTTATAGCTATTATCGTCACTAATGATCATAGATACTAATAATAAATAGAGACTAAGTAATAAAATATAAATAACCAGACCAATACTTGCACCTATAATAGTGACAATCCCTTGCACCAAAGGAGACATCATTGCTAATCCATCCCGCATTTGCTCTTTTTCTTCAGTAGAAAGATCGGTACCACTCATTAATATAATTTGTTCATTCATCCATTCAAAATCAACCAAACTATAATACGACAATAATATTATAGCGCTACCAAAAATCAGTAGAATTAAAGGGTAAAGAAAACTTGGTCGATTTTTTATTGCATAGAATGTTTCTGAGGGTGATACATAAATATTTATAAAATTTGATATAAACGCATTTTGAGTACTCATTTTAAATTCCTTTTTTAGTCAATTTCCGTAAACCAGTAAAATAACAGTTTCTACTTAATTTTATATTCACTGCTGTCCTGTTAACTTTTTAGCTGGCACAAAGTTAACGGGACAACAGTGAAATTAATTAATATTTATTTTACTATAACAAATTAAATTTCATCGATAATCGATACAACACAGCAACCGGTTTTCCTGCTATTTTACCTGGCACAAATAGTGATCCTTTTATGGCATTTATCGCAGCATCATTAAATGATTTTCCAGCAGATTTATATATTGTTGTTTTACGAACCTTTCCTTTACGATCTATCAGTGCATCAACAACTACAATAGCCGTTTTACCAAGACGCTTCATATCCTCGGGATATATAAGCTCACCTTCACGTAAGAAATACGGTTTTTCTGTAACACGATAAATCGGCTCAGGTTCCGGTATTTCGTATTCCTGAGACAGAACAAATTTCTTGATTTCTTTCTTTTTAGTTGAAAATTTCTTATCTATTGGTTTAACAAT
>JBGMQW010000091.1:8517-14022 GCA_048060815.1 Thiohalomonadales bacterium
GACTTACAAATATCAATTACTTTAATCAAATCCTCAGTTGTTGACCCTTTATCCGCCTGGATTATAATTGATAAAGCTGGATTGGTTTCAAACTCATATTTCATCAATCGTTTTAAGTCACGAAATGAAATAATGGTATTTTTGTGGCTAATTTTCCCTTCTTTACTTAATTTAACTATTTTGCTTTCTGTTTTTAACGATGAAGCATGCTCTGAGTTTGGTTTTTCAATTACCAGGCCTTTATTTTCAGGAAAGACTGTCGTCACCATAAAAAATATTAACATTAAAAAAATGATATCAATTAAAGGCGCCAGACTTATCTCTGGTTTTGTTTTCGGTAGATTATACGGTTGAATCAGATTCTCGATTTCCATATCTTAGGTTTCCTCGAAATTAGAGCTGGCACTAGCATTATAACTGGACGAAGATGTTGAACCTGACTTTTCTGTGGAAATAATCTTATTTTTTGAAAGCAAACTATCTATTAGTGTAATTTTAATTATTTTAATGTCATGGTGTAAAATAATTTGCATGGATTGAACCAAATTGGTCATTATCAGGGTTTGACGTTGTGTTAATAAATGATGCACAAAAATAACCGGAATAGCGATAATTAAACCACTTGCCGTGGTTAACATCGCCTGTGAAATGCCCTGTGCCATTTCATCAGGTTTTCCACTACCATATACCGCAATCACTTCAAAAACATTAATCATACCAGTCACAGTACCCAGTAATCCTAACATCGGTAACAATGAACCAATAATTGCAATCGTTGGTAAACTGCCCTCGATTTTTAATGCTATATCTGACATATGAACATTCATTTCTCTAGCAAAATCTTCTTTGGTTTTAATCTCGGTCCAGTTTAATAATAATAAGAGTTGTGCAAGTGGGCTATAGATAGTTGATTCTTTAAGCACCGGTAAATAATTATTTTTTATCATTAATTGACTTTGGTCGGACTCAGATAATTTTAAATAATCAAATAATTTTTTACCCTGCCAGACCAGCAACACTATCGCAATGCTGGCAGCAATAAAGATTACCCACATAATTGGGCCACCCTTGTTCATAATATTAATAAAATCGATAAAGATGTTCATAAATAACTCCTGTTAAACTGATTAGTTTTAGAACGACAAATATAATTTTTACAATTCAATTTCAACACCAAAGAATGGAAAAAAACCAAAACCTGTACTTTTTTCCGGGTTATTAATATTTTCATATTCATCGCCATAATCATAGCTGCTAATATTTTCATTAAATGTAACATTTTGTAAATCCAGATAAAATTTTAGTGTTGATTCTTTAAATAGTACTGTTTTACCAATACGAAAATCCAGCTTAAAATAGTTTGGTGTTCGTGCACTATTAAATCCTGCATACTCGGCTACCCATCTTGATGTTGGATCACCAGCGATTTCTCGATGACGGCCAGTTACCGGACTGTAAAGTGTACCTGAATGCACTTTTGCTTTTATACTCCAGTCCCATCGGTTCCATGACCCACTAAATGGCTGACCCCAAATTGCAGTTAGAGAAAATGGCAGATCACCTGAAAAAGAAGTTGTTTCACCGGTACGTAAATCTGTACGTTCTGATTTAGCAAAAGAAACCGCAAGCCAACCTAAACGTCGAGGACCGGCTTTACGTTTTAGAAATATATCCAGTCCGTATGCTCGACCTTCACCTTCGTTAGAATAATTATCAGGTGGCGCATTTTCATCAATTGCCACCACTAAATTCGTCATTGGTTTATCATAGACTTCCGCTTTAAGACTATAAACAGGATTAAAATTATATTGCATGCCAAGAATACGGTGTTCTGATTTAGTAATTTCTAAATACGGATTACCATAACCAGCAATTAATTCACTGAATTTAGGCGATTGTACATATTTACCCCAAGTTGCAGTTAATAATGCTGCTTTATTCACTTGATATTCAACAGTCGCTCGTGGCGAGATTTCTTGTGCTTCAAATCCATCTCTTATCCGAATATCGCTATAACGTAATCCTGCAATGGTAGTCCAGGACTTTGACCACCTTTTACGATGTTTTAGATAAGGTGCAATTGAGTTATAATAGATATCATCTTTAAGTCGATATTTTGTTTTATCGGTAAAATTAAAATCAAAATCTCTTTCTGACGGTATACGTGAAAGATACAAATCAACTGGAGCTTGAGTATAATCCATTGAGATACCATAGTTTAATTGATTGTTTTTATTCATTCGCCACTGCATTTCTGGTTGCCAGAACAAAGTATTTGTTTTAATGTTTAAATAATAAGGATCACCAGTATTATCTTTACCGATTTGAAATTTATCTTCAAAGTGATACAAAGCCAGAGGCATTATAAAATCGGTATTTTTTGTCAACGGTTTAACCAATGTAATACCCGCAGTTTGATACTTTTGGCTACTGATTAAATCCCCAGCAGCATCCGGATCAGCTTTTGCACTGGCAATAAGTTCTACCGCAAGTTTGTCTGAAGCAGTAAAGAAATAACTATCAAGATAACCTTTTTTTAGTTTATGTCGATATAATAATTGACCATCATAATAAGTTGGTACTGTAGTAACCTTATCTGCATCGGGATCATCGTCTCCAAACTGTTTACTCGCATCCGCTGGTGACAATATTAAATCAATATAACTTCGGCGAAATGCTGCAAAATAGCTGTCTTTGCTATTTTTACCAACCGGTCCTTCCGCTAATACTGAGGTGGCTATCGTTGATATATCAAATTTAAAATGTTGACGATCAGTTCTTGGTGCACGTAATTTCACATCAATAACACCACCCAGTTTATCGCCATATTCAACCGGAAAACCACCCAGAAATATATTTAAATCATCGATTGTTGATGGGTTTAGTGTGGAATGAAACCCGCCAAAGTGATAAAGGTAACCTATCGGGGCACGATTAACCCAGACATCATTGTCACCTGCATCACTACCACGCATATACACTTCCGATGAACCTTCATCTACTGCTACGACACCGGGTAATGAGTCTATAACCTTTAATGGATCACCCAAGCTACCCGGAGCCAAAAGCAATTCTTCTGTGGTTAAACTAATTTTAGATACTGTTTCCTGAATTCGTGCTTCCGTGACCTCCAGCCCTTCACCTTCAACAACTTCGGGATAAAGATAATATATCAATGACGGTTTTGACTCATTGTAAACAGAATTCAAATCATCAAATCCTGATGCAACAATTTTAATTGTGTCATTATTTTCAAGTATCGGAAACTGCACAATACCTTTGTCATTAGTAGTCTCAACATATTTTTCATTATTGATAATGACATAAGCACCCTCAATTGAAACTCCTGTTCCACGCTCTTTCACTGTAATGGTGACATCGGCGGCATATAGGTTAGAAATAAATAACAAACTACTTACAAATATAAACTGTTTAACTTTTATTAACATATTAATCCCTGTAAATTTATCACTACATTATAATTATTAATAAATTCTTACTTACCAATTGTTGCTAATTTTTACTTTATAAAAAAATGTATTTAGACTCGATAATTCCTAAAAATTAAAATACCTGGCTATAGTAAAGACATTAAAATATCTAATTTTTGAAAAATTAATGTTATTTTTTTATCCATTACAGGAATATATTGAGTCTTTAATAACCAGCTGTTTTAATTGTCTATATATACTATGATATAAATCTACTAAAGTAAGTATCAAACTGTTTCTAATGATTTCAAATTGTTACTTGAATTTAATTATCAATATTTCTTTATAATTTTCTTAGCAGTAAAATTAATTTAAAATCGTCCAAAAGTCGCACGATAGCTTATGTTACGGATTAGTTTACAAAAGAAAGGCTGCAATATCTGTTACGTTATCGTTATATATTTGTAATCATATGTAACAATTTGTATTTCAAATTATCCGGTTTATTAAATTTTATGCCCTAATTAAATGTACTTTGCAACAATTTGCACAACATCAGCTGAAATGAATATTCATAAAAAAGATTCTGGCAAGAAATTTTGCCAGAATCAAACACACGTATCATCATGGGATTTAATAGTTAATTTATTTTAAATTAACTTCAAGTACAACAGTAGTAACATACAATACATTCGAGATTTTCCTACATCACGGATTTTTAACCCAACTTACATTGTCAATCCAGCCTGCGTTTGATTCAGAAATAGTAAGAGCAGTATCCATATACCCCCAGGTAATAATATGTTCTCCAGCACCCAATACGATGGTTTCTGGTGTCCAGGGAGTATCACTGTCGAGTACTGTATAAATTTTACGATCTACTACAACATAGAGCAGGTTGAAATTAATATTACTGGATAAACGCCAATTAAATGTTAAAGTACCACTGCCCTTTACATGGGTACTAACATAAGATGCTTCTCCATCCAGTATTTCGCCAGTTTTCAATGCGCTACCATTAATACTGCCACTAACCAGCGAATCTTCAGACCACATTGCATCTCCGCCTGTGTACCATTTAAGATTATCAGTATCAACTGCACTATTTAAATCTACCAATGCTAAACCAACTCCAGACAGCAGCGATGTTGTTATCTTTCCAGATTCAGTTGTTATCTCCAGACTTGCAACTGATGAACCAGGTAAATCAGGGTCAAATTTAACTTTCAAATTACAGGGTTGGTTCGCAGCGAGTGTACGTCCAGTACAAGTATCTTTTGATATATTGAAACCACTATTACCAGTTATGCTGACTGATTTTATAGTTTTAGTTTTTGTTGACCAATTTACTGCTCTAACATTAATGAAACTGTCAACATTAACACCCTGGGCACCAAAATAATTGTTTTGTGTCATATTTAATTGATCGCGGCTGTCTACTATCCAATCGTTATAATATGAGACTTTTGTGTATACACCATATGAATCTGGTGTTCCGCAACCATTACCCCAGCTGACGATACCTACCTGAAAATATTTTCCGTTGTTGTTATAAAGCAGGGGGCCACCACTATCACCATAACAGGGACTCTTGCCACCACTGACTGGTCCGGCACATATTGAATCGATCCCCACTTGCCCTAACATAGCATCATTACAAATATTAAAATTGACATAGGGTAGTTGCACTTCCTGTAAAATATCCGGAGCAATAAATATTGTGTCATTAAGTACCCCCCAACCAATAGCTGTTAGGTTATCGTTATGAACTATTTGTTGCATTAATATCGGATCAATATAATTTAATGTAGCATTCTTTACCGGAGTCACTAATTTAAGTAATGCGATATCACTATCAACATTAATAGCTGTATTACTGACAAAATTCGGGTGAAAATAAATTGCGCTCACCCCAATACGATCTTGTGCCTTAATGTTTTTAAGATCGTGAGCCCCTACTGCAACTTCAATTTCGTTGGCTTGTAACGAAGATAAATCACCTAAATCACCTGGAAATGTCGGTGCGACACAGTGAGCTGCTGTTAAAATTATATCTTCTGCTATCAGGCTACCA
>JBGMQW010000092.1:0-13922 GCA_048060815.1 Thiohalomonadales bacterium
ACACTTTGATATTACGCGAGTACCTACAACTTCGCTACCTACACCAACCTTTGGTATATTGATGACAGCAATTCTTGTAGTTGCAGCACTAGCATGTATTTTTGTCGCAATATCACAAAACCCGCGGGAACCTCCCCCAGTTTAACTAGGAGTTACACGATTCGACACTGTGTAAGTTGGTTTTTCTACAGCCTCGTTAGGCAAATTAAGCATTGACACATCTTCATCTTTAATCCAATATTTAAGTTATGAAAAGACAAGCAGCCAAATTACAGCGAATTATCATTCGAAACGAATGGTGGGTTTGCTAGTGTCTGATTAGTATTTAAAACCCGCCCTAGAGGCGGGTTTTTTGTTTCTGCCTCCGGGGTTTTTAACCAAAGCCGAAGGAGGCAATATGAACCATCAAGCATTAAAACAAGAAATACATGCGGCTGACCAAGCCATCAATAATAAAGACTTTGATGCAGTAGCAAAGTTTTACACAAATGAAGCCGCCTTAGTTGTAAGGCCTGACCTATTAGCATATGGTCGTAGAGACATCAAAGAAGCGCATAAAAGAATATCTGAGTATTTCAATGGCAGCTTAGAGGTATCACAAGGGGAAATGGTTATAATAGAAGCTGGCAATACTGCTCTGGTTCTTGCCAAAACATTTGTAAAATCCCCTGAGAAACTTGATACAAAGTATTCAACGGAGCGCGATTCCATCTATGTATACGTCAAAGGCGACAACGGAAAATGGCTATGCGCAATTGATAACTCATATGGTGTCGAGCTATTACAAAAAAATGCCTAACAAGTATGTCGACCGGGCAGTTTTTTGTTACGCGCTTTTGTGCATTTCGCTTCGCTACATTTTTTGCACAAAACCGCTCCACAAAAACTGCCGGTTACATATGCGTTAAGCGAATAAAAAAATTATGGATACAACTTTATTTATTTCATTTTTAATTATTTCAGTCGGATTGATAATCATTCCCGGCCCGAATGTACTTATTATAGTATCAACAAGTTTAAATTATGGAAAAATACGAGGGCTTCAAACAGTATTGGGTACTTCTTTAGCGATGATTGTGCAACTAATAATATCAGGAATTGGAACAACATGGTTCATTCACTTTATAACAGAGGGGTTTACTATTTTAAAGTGGTTAGGTGTAGCATATTTATTGTATCTTGGATTACAATATTTTAAAAATGCCATATATAAAGATGAATCAAAAAAAGAAATATCTGCCGCTGTTACATTTACACGAGGATTTTTAGTTTCATTAACAAATCCTAAAACAATTCTATTTTTTAGTGCCTTTTTACCACAGTTTGTTTCTTCATCTGGTAGTTATTTACAACAAATTAGTGTTTTATCATTCACCTTCTTACTAATAGCAGTAGTATTAGATTCAACTTATGCTTTATTATCAGTAAAACTAAAATTTTTAATAGATGAACGTAATCTATTTAAATTACAAAATGGGGTTAGTGGGTTATTATTTATAGGGGCAAGCGCATGGTTAGCAACATCACGTCGTATACCATAAAATCGCCTAAAGGGTTCAAGCTAACTCCGAGAATGGGCGCTTTTTTTGCAAAGAACGCAAAAAACGCCCGTTTGCTACGCAGGTTAACTTTGCGTTAGAGCAAAAATGAAAAAAGACTTTGTAAATAAATTTGCACTTGAGTGGGTAGAAGCATGGAATAAACATGATTTAGATAAAATTATGAATCACTATGCAGATAACTTCGAAATGAGTTCGCCTGTTATAAAAATAATAATGAATGAAGATAGTGGAATATTAAAAGGCAAAAAGACAATACGAGCTTACTGGGAAAAAGCACTAAAATTAAATCCTGATATTTATTTTGAACTTATAAAATCATATTCAGGTGCAAATAGTATAGTTATACAATATAAAGGGCACAGAGGTTTATCTGCTGAAACATTCTTTTTTAATAGTGAAGGTAAAGTAAAAAGTGCCCATGCACATTATGAAGAATAAAAAATGCTCTAACAATGTTCAACCTAACTCCGCAAACCCGCGTTTTTTTTGCAAAAGATGCACAAAATACGCCCGTTTGCTCCGCAGATTAACTTAGCATTAAACTCAAAAAAATTAGTTCAATTCAGGATTTATTACTTTTACGATATGAAATATATTGCAATAACTGGAGTATGGCTCACACTATGGTTTCTTAGGGATATACATTGGCCCAGGTGCTGTAATGGTATTATGTGGTATTATTTTAGGTGTATCTGGCGCATTATTTCATATAGCAAAAATTAGTTTAAAATTAAATATTAAACTGTTGTATATTGGTCTAGTGATATCGATTATCAGTACTGTCGCAACAATATTGATATTTGGAGAAGTCACAAGAAGTACCCGATAAAATATAAATCGTAATAATTTACTAACATTACTAAATTAAAAAACCTAACAAAAAGTTCAAATCTGACTCCGAAACTTAACTAGGCGTTAGACCTCTTGGAGAGTATTGATGCACGATCAAAAATTCTGGAACGAGCGTTATGCCAGTGATAAATACTTATATGGAACTGATCCAAATTCATTTCTAGCAGAAAACTTAGATTTACTTAAAGGGCCAGTGCTTTCACTATCAGAGGGTGAGGGTCGGAATGCGGTGTTTCTTGCCTCGCACGGGTTGCAAGTGCATGGAGTGGATAACTCTGATGTTGGGTTGACTAAAGCACAAACTTTAGCGAAGTTAAGGGGCGTGGAAATTCAAACAGAAGTGGCAAACCTTGCAAATTACAAACCAGAAAATAATTTCTATGGTTCAGTTATTTCAATTTCTGCTCATCTTCCAAGTGAAATTAGAAGCAACCTGTACCCGCTTGTCGAACAATGCTTGAAACTGGATGGCACCATACTATTAGAAGCATATTCTGAAAGCCAACTCACTCGAAATACCGGTGGGCCGAAAGACGTTGATATGCTCATGTCAATTGCCAAATTAGAACGTGAGTTTCCAAATTTAGAAACGATTCTTATTCGAGAGATTGAGAGAGAAGTTAGCGAAGGTAAAGGCCACTCAGGCTTGGCATCAGTTGTACAATTCATAGGGCGTAAAATTGCCTAAACGTTCAATCTGACTCAGCAACTTAGCTTGGCGTTGAGGCTGTAGAAAAAGTATGTTAGAAACAAAAGAATTGGTTCTTTTTCGAAAATGCCTTAATTGAACAACAAAACGAATGTAAAGGAAACTATATTATGATAAAAATTTCAGTAAGTATTGATGTTTCAAACTTAAAAAAAGCAGAAACTTTTTATGTTGAAGCACTTGGCTGTAAAAAAGTTCGTGACCAAGGCTCTGATATGGTTGTTCTTTCTGTAGAAAACTCCGATATATATCTGCAAGAAAAAGAACCAGGAACAAAACCTCTCGTATCAAGTAGTGTTGTCCGTGACTATGAGCGTCACTGGACACCTGTTCACTTAGATTTTATTTGTGATAATGTCGATGAACTTGTATCAAAAATACTGGAATTGGGAGGATCACATGAAGGAGGAGATAGTGGTGACTGGGGTTCTATTGCTTATTGTGCAGACCCGTTTGGTAACGGGTTTTGTGTAATTAATGAATAAAATAAAAGAAATCAGGATCAGTCTGTCATTTATTTTAAATTTCAATGTAAAAGCAATAATTTATGACATTGAAAACACCTAACATTAGCTCAAGCGGACTCTATAGGTTAACTAGGCATTAGAACTAAAAAGAAATGAGTATGTATATTCTACCTTTAATATGGATAATAGGAGCAGGTATCTGTTTCTTCATTGCGAAAAGAAAAAATATTCGACTAACAGCATTATGGAATATTACTTTCGCTTTATTAGGTCCTATAGCTATACCTCTTATTATTATTAAAAGTATAAAGTGAGTGTGAATGGTAATTAATTGAAATAAAACATAAAAAAACCATGCATTAGAAAACAAACTGAATAAAAGGTATTTTTAAAATGAAAAATGCACATCAAAAAGTTCAACCTGATTCTGCAGGTTAACTAAGCGTTAGAACTTGGTGACTCGATACGGAATCAGAAGTCAAAAAATTTATGATCAATTTTAGGAGTTATAATGAATCCATTCATTAATCTGGACGAGCTAAATGATTATCAGGAGAGCCATGATGGTCCTTATCAAGAAAAATATTTGGGCATTAGTGAAAAGATCGGTGCTGCAAAATTAGGCTATAGTGTAACCATAGTCCCCCCTGGGAAAAAAGCCTGCCCATTTCACAACCATAGAATAAATGAAGAAATGTTTCTTATTCTAGAGGGCACCGGAACACTGCGTTATGGAGAGGCCGAATATGCAATTAAGAAGCATGACATTATTGCATGTCCACCTGGCGGTCAAGATGTTGCACACCAGATAATAAATACAAGTGAATTGGACATCAGATATCTATGCCTCAGTACTAACGAACCTTATGATATATGCGAGTACCCTGATTCAAATAAAGTGATGTCTATGGTGGGAAAGCCAGGCAATAGAGAATTTCGGTTAATATCCAAAGTCGATGATGAGGTTGACTATTTTTACGGAGAAAAATAATCACTTCTTGTAACGAATAGAACTTATATATACGTTTATATTAAAGCATGATTGAATTTTATTACAAAGTAGAAGAAAAATTAACAATACGACAGTTTTATTTAGAAGAATGGAAGTCATATAAAAAGCTTCGATTAGATTCTCTCATAGAATCTCCAAATGCATTTGGTAGTACATTCGAAAAAGAAAACAACCGCTCTGATTTTGAATGGCAAGAACGTTTAATTTACGGAATTAAATCTAAAACTGACATGCCTATTTTAGCTTTATGTAGTGATCAATTATCTGGTTTAGCTTGGGGGAAATCTGAAAAAAAACAGTTAGAAGTGGTTAACTTATACCAAATGTGGGTAAATCCAGAGTTTCGTAGTAAAGGCATTGGGTTGGCTTTACTAAAGGAAATTAAAAAATGGGCAGAAAATCTTGGATCTCATTCACTAAATCTTGGAGTAACTATAAATAATGGAAAGGCTTACCAAATTTATAAAACATTTGGATTTAAACAATTCGGTAACACTGAACCACTTCGCGAAGGTAGTAATTTAGAACTACAATTAATGAGTCTTGATCTAAAAAATCCCTAACAAAAAGTTCCCTATACAGAAGCCTCGCTTTTTGCAAATCACTGATGCATGGCGTTAGGCTTTGAAGAAAAACAAGCAGAGTACAGCATGAACTCTGCTTGATGAATTAGCAGAAACTAAAACGACACAACAATTTTTCCATTAGCACCCCCGCTATCCAAAAGTCGGTGAGCTTCCTGGATGTCTTCAACATTAAACGTCTTAGCTATCGTGTTTGGAATACTGCCACTTGCCACTTGCCACTTGATCGGCGATGGAGTTTAGTGGACTCTCTTTAAGTGGAAGCGCTTCTGTACCTAATAAACCACTACTAAAAAAGCTTAGTTTCACTGTGCCTGGCAAGTCTCCCATTAAGTTAAATGACTCCAAAACGGGTGGGCCACTCAATAGTCCAACTACAACAACTTGACCCCACGGTCGAATGGACTTGAGTGTATCTTTAAGCGTCGCCGCGCCGACTATTTCGAGTGCATTATTAACACCTTCAGGGACTATAGCTTTGATTTGATCGTGTATATTACCGTCGTCAATGACAACGTGATCGGCACCCATAGACTTGAGTTTATCAATGCTGTTTGAATTTCGAGTAGTTGCGATAACAGTTAGTCCGCGTAATTTTGCGTAGGTCACAGCTGTAACACCGATGCTTGACGTTGCACCTCGTACTAATAATGTTTCTCCCGCGGCGATTTGGATATTTTTATCGAGCGCTCCCCAAACTGTCAAATAGGCTTCGGGTAGTGCTGCGAGTTTTTCATAACTCAAGTCGCTGTCAATGGCGACGACATTGTTTGAGTTAACAGTAATGTATTCAGCATAGCCACCATGGCGAGAAAACATCATCCCACCCATCACTGTTGCGACTTTCTGACCTGCATTAAATGTTCCACTAGAGTCTTCAATTATTTCACCCACAGCTTCAATCCCCAATGCCAGATCAGGCACGAAGTTACCGTAATTACCACTACGGTAGTAACTCTCTGCTTTGTTTAGGCCAAATGCCTTTACTCGAATTTTAACTTCACCTTCTTGTGTTGCAGATTGATCAATATCAACCAATTGCAGCACCTCGGGTCCTCCGGCTTTTTTAGCGATGATGGCTTTCATTGTCTTTCTCCTGTATTAGTTACGATTATTGACGAGGCTGATTGGTTGAGAACAGGTATTGGTAAATCTTCCAATCACTGTTTTCTTTTTTAAAAATGAACAGCTCATTATTTCCTTCGTTGATCACGACCTTGTTGGCCAGAATTTTCGTTTTCCCGGCAGAGCTGGTGCGCGCCCAGGCAGTATCACCCAACACTTGAACTTCATGGATGGTAAATTTGATGTTGAGTTTGATGGTCTTAAACACATTTTCGTAGGCTTGCTTTACGGCTGCTCGCCCAACCTGTGCTGGCGCATGCTGAGGCATAAACGTTGGGTTTTTGCCATACAATCCCAAAACACCGTTCACATTGCTAGTATTGAGCGCAGATTCATATTGTGAAATAAGTGTTTGAATTTTAGTAGTATTTGTATCTGCTTGAGCCAGACCGCAAACAAGCACCCAGTAGGCCAAAATGCTGAATATTGATTTCATTAGTGTTGTCTCCTTAGTTGATTAACGTTGAAAACAAGTCTAATTCATAACAATAATAATAATTAGATAGTAATTTATTGAATGATATTCTCATATATGGAAAAATATCCCGAGTTGTTTCTATAAAGCACTCCTCACAGGCAAAAAGACGTATGAATTTAAACTCAGCAAGAATTTTCGTTAATGTGGTTGCCAAAGGTAGCTTTTCGTCCGCTGCGAAATTAATGGGGATTCCAGTTGCAACGGTGAGTCGACGGGTTGCAGAGCTCGAATCATCATTAGATGTTCGGTTGCTTGAACGTTCCACTCGAAAACTTCGGTTGACCGAGGCCGGAGCCATACTCTATGAATTTGTGTCCCGTGGCGTTGAAGAAATGAATGCTGGTTTATTAGCGCTTTCGGAACAAGAACAAAATTTGAAAGGTCACCTGCGTTTGTCCTTACCCCCAAACTTTGATCTAATGTTCAAACTTCTCAGTGATTTCCAGGAACTGTATAGCAATATCGAAATCGATCTCTTTGTTAGTGAAAGGAGATTAGATTTTATTGAAGACGGGATTGATGTTGCGTTACGAATTGGCGAAGTAGCTAGCCAATCCGCAGTCGCCAGATTGCTTATGACATATCGTCATCGTCTTGTAGCATCACCAGAGTTTTTAACTGGCTGTTCAATTAGCTCTCCGAAAGATATCGTCGCTATGAAATGTGCGGCATGGTGTCAGAAGGATCAGGAAATAATATGGACTTTGGGTAACCAAAAGTTAACAATAGAACCATTTATTCGTGCGAATGATTACTTGCACATGCGTTATCTGGCGCTTAATCACAAATGTATTACTGAACTGCCGCCATTTTTTTGTCAAAATCACATTGAAAGCGGAGAATTTGTTGAGGTATTGCCTGATTACCCGCTGCCTGAACAGCACGTTAATCTTGTATATCCGAGCCGAAAAAGCGTGTCTCGAATTACAAGGGTGTTCATTGACTACTGTGTTGAAAACTTTAAAGTCTGAATATTCAGATTGAAAAGCCTAACAATTGCGTTAACAGTGACCGACGAAAGTGGTTAGGGCTATAAATTGAGTAACAATAAATAAAAGGGGATTTTAATGTTTGTCATTCTTCTAAAGTTTTCAGAAAACAAAAGCAATGCAAGTGAGTTTATGGAAGGTCATAATAAATGGATAAAACAAGGGTTTGAAGACAGTGTGTTTTTGTTGGTTGGTAGTATTCAACCTAACTTAGGTGGTTCTGTTATCGCTCATAATGCTTCATTATCTGAGTTACAAGAGAGAGTAAATGCCGATCCATTTGTTGTAGAAAATATTGTAGAAGCAGAAATTCTTGAAATTACGCCAGCAAAGGCCGATGAACGGCTAAACTTTTTGATTGATTAAAATAAGATGAGTAAAAAAATAGTAAAGGGAGCTGATGGAAAGCCTCGTTGTAGTTGGTGCAGTGCCGCACCTGATTTTCTTGATTATCATGATAACGAGTGGGGTTTTCCTGTTGATGATGACCAGCGCCTATTTGAGAAAGTATGTCTGGAAAGTTTTCAGTCTGGTTTGAGCTGGCGCACAATACTTGCTAAACGTGAGAACTTCCGCGAAGCTTTTCACGGTTTCAACTTTAATAAAATTGCTAGTTTTACTCAACGAGACGTTAATAGGTTGCTTAAAAATGCAGGTATCGTGCGCCATCGTGGTAAGATCGAAGCTGTTATTAATAATGCCAAGCGCGCGAAGGAACTTATCAAAAAGGAAGGTTCACTAGCTGTATTTTTCTGGCGTTATGAACCTGTTAAAAACAAGCTTGCGGAACCTCAAACAGCATCAACTTCTGAAGAATCGGTAGCTCTCTCAAAAGAACTAAAAAAGCAGGGTTGGAAATTTGTCGGACCAACAACTGCCTATGCTTTTATGCAAGCAATGGGGTTAATAAATGACCATGTAAAGGGTTGCGTAATCAGAAAGGAAGTAGAACTTGCCCGTAAAAAATTCAGGAGACCATAGTGACAAATAATGTGAGCTTGCGGGATACTTTATAGCTAAAAAAACCCTAACAAATAGCTCCAGCGAACAAGTCAAAGCGGCACTTATTTTGCATTCGCAAAAACGCGCCACTTAGAATTACCGCTGAGCAAGGTGTTAGCACTAATAAAAAAAAGGAATTTTAATGAAAATTATTACAATACTAATGTTAAGTTTAATTTATTCAACTTCATTTTCTGCAACATTACCAACCAAAGAAGCAGCAAAAGAACTTGCTAAATCGGTAATGATTAAAGTTGGTCAAGGCAAGACGCAAGAAGGGCTAGATTTAGTAAAACCATATTTGATTATTCCAGTAGCTGAATTTAATGTTATGAAAAATCAATTTGCAATGCAAGCACCAATGATTGAGCAACGATTTGGTAAAAGTATAGGAATTGAGTTTGCCGAAATTGAAGAAGTTGGGAAATCGTTAATGATGGTGATTTATTTACAAAAATTTGAAAAACATGTAATGCGTTGGAAATTTTATTTTTATAAACCAAAAAATAATTGGGTTTTAAATACTTTTAATTTCGATGATAAGTTACAAATGATGTTTAAAAATAAATAGGTGCTAACAATAGCATCCGACGTATTTCCAACCTTTACGCGAATTTTTCAAAAGAAAAATTACTCACCAAGATTGGAAAATGCTGTTCCAAGCATTAGCGAGAAATAATGGAACAACAAATACTTACAATATTGCAAGATATACGACTCACACTATATATGATTTTTATAGTTATATTATTTACTGTGGTTGTTTTGATCATTTCTTGGATATCAAATATTTAAGTAAATTTTAAAAAGGCGTGGAATCATGATTTCGTAAATTTAGCTGATAAATATTTAGAAAGTGCAAACTTAGATAGATTAATTGTACACTGTGAAAAAAATTAAAAAATTACCCAAATCATTTAAATGCTATATGGTGGATGGCTAGGGGTAAACAAGAATTAGGTGAAACAGTTGAAGCCAAAGCTCTATTTGTACGATTATTAGAATTAGAACCTAGCTGGAAAGAATCACATATAGAGCCCTATTTAAAAAAATTAATGATGAGTAAATGCATCGCTAACAATATGTTCAATCTGACTCCGATAACCCGCGCGTTTCTTGCAAAGAGCGCAAAAAAGCGCCCGTTTGCTCCACAGGTTAACTTTTCGTTATATGCTTTCGCGAACATCTTCTTATCCGATTGACAGTTGACATTAATCTACTCCTCTATCAATATGTACGAATGAATACAAATCTTACGCAACAGATAGCTCGAATTATCATCATCATTCCATAGGAATGGTGGGATTTTGATGCGTTTATAATTTATCAAACCCGCCAAAGAGGCGGGTTTTCTATTTCTGCCTCATGGGGTTAGTCTCAGTTAATGGAGGTAGTATGAAGAAAATAGTAGTTTTCGGTAAACCCGGTAGTGGTAAATCCACTTTAAGTAAAGATCTGGCATCAACTACAGGCATAAAATTGCATGCATTAGATTCAATTGTATATAAAAAAAATGGCGATCTGGTAGATCGAAAAACCTACGATGAGGAACATGAAAATATACTATCCTCTGATAGTTGGATTATTGACGGCTTTGGGCCAATAGAGTCATTTAATAAGCGACTGGATGTCGCTGATACATTGATCTATATAGAGTTGCCTTACGTTATCAGTTATTGGTTAGTGACAAAGCGATTTTTAAAAGGGTTAGTTATCAAGCCCGAAGGTTGGCCTGATGGGAGTTCAATTTTAAAAGGAACTTTGGAAAGCTATAAAGTGTTAAGACTTTGTCCAAAATTTTGGAATGATAGTTTTATGCAAAAACTGGAAAAAATATCGACTAACAAATCTTTATATGTAATTCGGTCGGTTTCTGAATTAAATAGCTTTGTTGATAAAAACGTGAAATGAAAAACATATAAAATGCTCAAGTGGGACTCAGAGAACTAGCATTTTTGTTGCGAAATAGCTGCAAAAAAAACACTAGTCCTCGGAGCCCCTTTGCAAAATCAGGAGTTCTAAAGTGCTCGATAATCACCATATCCAAATCAATATTCCGTTGCACTAACACATCTGAAAAAGTAAATTCTTGAGCGTGAGAATACGGATGCAACACTTGTTTTTTACAAATTAACGCGACATAATTTATTTATTGTGCTTTGCAAAGAACTCAAAAAAGCGCCCGTTTGCTCCGCAGGTTAACTTTGCAATACAATCAAAGGACTGATTTATGATATATCACATAAAAGAAAGTTTAAAAGATGCTCGTTCAGCATTAGAAAACTTATTAAATAATGATGTTGCATTAAAATGTGTTGAAGCGGCGGCTTGTGCTCTCATTCAAACATTCCAAAATGATGGTAAAGCTTATTCATGTGGAAATGGTGGGTCAATGTGTGATTCAACGCATTTTGCTGAAGAGTTGACTGGGAGATATAGAATGGATAGACCTAGTATTGCAGCTATCGCAATTAACGATCCTGGACATATAAGTTGTGTTGCGAATGACTTTGGTTATGAATATATATTTTCTCGTTATATCGAATGTCACGCTAAAAAAGGAGACTGTTTAATTGCAATTAGCACAAGTGGTAATAGTAAAAATATTGTGAAAGCCGTAAAAGTAGCAAAAAAACTTAAAGTAACTACAATAGTACTTACCGGAAAGTTAGATTCTAACCTAGCGAAGTTGGCTGATATTTGTATTTGTACACCAGCTGGAGAATTTGCTGACAGAATTCAAGAATTGCACATTAAAGTACTTCATATTTTAATTGAGCTTGTTGAAAGAAAACTTTTTCCTCAGAATTATCAAATAAATGTATAACAAAAAATTTAACCTGACTTGCATTCAACTTGATGCTTTCTTTATGGACATCAAGTCCCATGAATAATACATTAGATTGTGTCATGTCGGCACCCTAAAGGTGGAATCATTATGTCTATGTGTAAAAGGAAAATTAGTGAATAAACTAATTGAAGAGAAAATTAAAAAATGTGAAGAACGGTTGAAAGAAGCAATGCTTCATTCTGACATTTCTGAACTTGATAAATTACTTGCAGTTGATCTCATTTTTACCAATCATCTTGGGCAACTTATGACTAAACAAGATGATTTAGAAGCACACAAATCAAAAATATTAAAAATTGATAAAATCACACTTACTGACCAAATAATTAAAATTATTGAAGACATAGCTATTATAACTGTTAAAGCTCATATTATAGGTAGTTTTAATGAAGAAAAATCAGAAAATAATTTTCGTTTTACCCGTGTTTGGAGTAAAACTTCAAGTGACACTTGGCAGATTATTGCGGGACATTCGAGTATAATGGTTTGAAAGTAAAACGATCACATAACCATACGTTCAACCGGACTCCGCAGGTTAACTAAGAGAAACTGTAAGCGTTTAAAATAAATTTTTGGATAGTTTTGTTAAAATAAACGAAAAGAACTTATATATAGGTTTATATTAAGGCATAATTAAATTTTATTACAAAATTGAAGAAAGACATATATTTAAAAATCATTATTTCCTATTGGAATTCCTTGTTGTTTTAAGAAAGCTCTAATAATACCATAGTCTCTAGCAGCTTCTTCATCCCAAGGATCAATAAGTAACCGTTGAGTAATAATATCAAGTTACTCCCAACGTGGCTCCTTCATTGATTTATCAGCATTTTCAATACCAAATACTTCGTCTGTCATGGCAGTTATTAAGTAGGTCGCTTATAACAAACGTTCAAATGTTACTCCGTAGTTTAACTTGTCGTTATATTATTTAATTAAGATGCATCAACCACTACTATTAGTCTCTATATAATACTTCTCTGGAAATTGTTGTTATTTGTAAATGTCAGAACTATATTATTTTAACATTACTAAACGTGTTTCTTTAAAAGGAATTTAAATTGTATAAAATTAGAATAATATTATTGTTTTTTTTATTAATCATATATCTTCTGTATCTGCAGACACGGCTCAAGAAAAAATATCTGATTCTTGGTTGAAATATGATATGCCGAATTACCAAAAGAATATTATTAGTGGTGTGTGCTGATTGAAGGACTATTTGTTATTTAGTCTTCTGCTGCATCAAGAGATCCAAAAGCTGCAGGCTCCCCAGGAGTATTGGTATTTCCATTTGGTTTAAGTGGTCGGCCCATTCCAACTATAAATAAGATAATGGTTGGATTATTTGAAACGATTGCATTATATAATATTAGTATTGATAAAAATCAAATTACAAAGGATGATATATTTAGAAATAATATGATTGCATGGAATGTTTCTTTTGGAGTAATACTTGCGGTTGATTTCTTTACTAAAAAGAAGGAGAAAAATGACATTAAGGAATCAAATTTTGCATTTAGATTTAAACCAGTTAAAAATGGTGGGCAATTATCATTTAAATATAACAATAAAATCAACCATGATTCATTCCCATTATTCTTGTTGACATATTCCGTAATAGGAATATAATTCTGCTATGGCTAGGAGGAGTACTACTTTTGACATTTTTAATGCTATTGCGGAACCAAAACGAAGAGCACTCATCGAGTCGCTTATCGGTAAGGAACTAACTGTTAATCAGACTGTAGCGTTAATGGGTTGGAATCAGCCTATGGTTTCAAAACACCTCAGTGTTCTGAAACAAGTAGGGATAGTCTCAGAAAGAAAAGATGGCCGATATCGTGTTTATAAAGTTAATGCCGCAAAGTTAAAGCCTATTCAAGAGTGGGCAACTCAATTTGAGCATTATTGGGGTAACAGCCTGGACCACCTGGAAGAGTATCTAAACGAAATTCAATCTAAAGGGATGAAAGATGAGTAGTGACAATGAAAATATGATTGAACCGACAATATTGACTAGAGAATATAATGCGCCACAACAATTAGTTTTTGAGGCGTGGACCAAATCGGAACATCTTAAAAACTGGCAATTTCCCTTCAAAGGATTTAAGTGTGAATTTGCTTTTGCTGATATTAAACCCGATGGTTCCTCTCTTCACAAAATGATAGCCCCTAATGGTTTTGAGATGTGGTTGATGACGAAATACGAAGAAATCAGCCCCTATGATAAATTGGTATTCAGGCAATATACTTCAAATGAAGCCGGTGACATTTTACCTAATCCACAG